>NZ_JAPVZT010000030.1:0-527 GCF_041432495.1 Streptococcus sp. 27098_8_73 | reverse complement strand
ATGTGTAAAAAACATTTCCGACACAAAGTTTGGTACATAGCCATTAGTCTATGTACCAGCGATTTAAGGGCGGAACATGGCTTGAGAAAAGATATAGTGTAAGTTATGTTCCGTCTGTTTTTACGATAAATTCAATTTAAATAAGTCAAATAAAATATATTTTTTTAAATAAAGTTGCAAACGCTTACTGGTGAGAAGCGTACAGCTAGGAAGGTTCCTTTATGGAAAAGAAATGTAAGTTTAGTATTCGAAAATATGCTATCGGTGCTTGTTCTGTTATGATAGGTGTCCTGTTATTTGGTATGCCATTGGCATCGGCTGATGTGGTACAACCGTCCAGTTCAGCAACGGTTACTAGCGAGTCATCAGGTGGCAGAGAAAATGATTCTGGTACGGTCGAGCGGGTAGAAGGTCTAACCAGTCTACCAGCTGAATTGGCAGATAAATTAGCAAAAGCCGACTCTGGCGACAATGGAGGAAGCAGTTCTGATAATAGCGGAAATACTTCTGAAGCAACATCAGAGGTA
>NZ_JAPVZT010000029.1:0-654 GCF_041432495.1 Streptococcus sp. 27098_8_73 | reverse complement strand
GGATAGGAAGTCGGAGTACTTCCTTTTTGGGAGTTTAGCTCAGCTGGGAGAGCATCTGCCTTACAAGCAGAGGGTCAGCGGTTCGATCCCGTTAACTCCCATATAGGTCCCGTAGTGTAGCGGTTATCACGTCGCCCTGTCACGGCGAAGATCGCGGGTTCGATTCCCGTCGGGACCGTTGAAATTGTTAGACAGTTTCAAGAAGAAAGACTCGTTAGCTCAGTTGGTAGAGCATTTGACTTTTAATCAAAGGGTCACTGGTTCGAGCCCAGTACGGGTCATAAGCGCGGGTTTGGCGGAATTGGCAGACGCACCAGATTTAGGATCTGGCGCTTTAGGGCGTGGGGGTTCAAGTCCCTTAACCCGCATAGAAATATAAATGAGCCGGCTTAGCTCAGTTGGTAGAGCATCTGATTTGTAATCAGAGGGTCGCGTGTTCAAGTCATGTAGCCGGCATTTTTTTTGGATAGAGATGCGAACGTAGTTCAGTGGTAGAACACCACCTTGCCAAGGTGGGGGTCGCGGGTTCGAATCCCGTCGTTCGCTTTGAGGCCGGGGTGGCGGAACTGGCAGACGCACAGGACTTAAAATCCTGCGATTGGTAACGATCGTACCGGTTCGATTCCGGTCCTCGGCATAGCGGATATGCGACAG
>NZ_JAPVZT010000028.1:0-771 GCF_041432495.1 Streptococcus sp. 27098_8_73 | reverse complement strand
CTCTCTCAAGCGACAACTATATCAGTATATCACCTATCCACTCCCTTGTCAACACTTTTTTTGAATTTTTTTATCTTTTTTACAATTTTATTTCCCACCGCCTACAAAATCACTGATAAATCAATAACTAATAGGGAAAGGTAACATCTTCCTACCTCTCCCTTATTCTCTATATCACTGTGCTGCTAAAGTCTATTAAATATTCCTCTAACTCTCGCAGCAGTCTTTTACGTCCCTTAAACCGTTCGTTGCCTAGTAAGCGGTGGTATAACTCTAGTTGTTCTTTATCTAACTTGGAAGTGTAGGCTGCTAACGAACTTCGAAGAGCGACTAAATCATCTAAGGCTAGTTCGCGCTTACTCAGTCTATGACTAATGGTACCAACTTCTTCATAAGACTGACGATCGAAGCGGCGTTTTTGGCTCTCTTGCTTGCGAAGAATGTCATGAATATGATTCCGAAATTTTGTCTTGAAGTAGCGATAGAGGCGGCTTTCATCTTGACTGATATCTGGATGGCTTTCTTCCAGCTGGTGATAAACCAGCATCCCCTCTTGTTCCCAGTCACTACTCTCCCATAAATGTACATAATAATCTCGTGCACAGCGCCGGACAATCCACTGCACTTTCTCATAGCGTTCCTTGAAGTTCATGTTATCTCCTTTTTCTTTGATAATATGATTCTACAAGAAAAACTCTTCTCTCAGGGATCCTGTCCCTATCCTGTCTATTTTATACCCTAACTGGTACCTAACAAAAAAATTTGAGACAT
>NZ_JAPVZT010000027.1:0-824 GCF_041432495.1 Streptococcus sp. 27098_8_73 | reverse complement strand
CGACTCAGCAAGTACAAGTTTGAGCACGAGCCTCAGTGCCTCAATTAGTGCAAGCGACTCAGCAAGTACAAGTTTGAGCACGAGCCTCAGTGCCTCAATTAGTGCATCAGAGTCATCAAGTGCAAGCTTGAGCACAAGTCTCAGTGCCTCAATTAGTGCTTCAGATTCAGTAAGTACAAGTTTGAGTACAAGCCTTAGTGCCTCAATTAGTGCTTCAGATTCAGCAAGTACCAGCTTGAGTACAAGTCTCAGTGCTTCGATCAGTGCCTCAGATTCAACAAGCACAAGTTTGAGTACCAGTCTAAGTGCATCAATCAGTGCGTCAGATTCAGCAAGTATCAGCTTGAGTACAAGCCTCAGTGCTTCGATCAGTGCATCAGATTCAGTAAGTACAAGTTTGAGTACCAGCCTCAGTGCTTCGATCAGTGCCTCAGATTTAGCAAGTACCAGCTTGAGTACCAGCCTCAGTGCCTCACTTAGCGCATCAGACTCAGCAAGTACCAGCTTGAGCACAAGTCTCAGTGCCTCAATTAGTGCTTCAGAGTCAATAAGCACAAGTTTGAGTACCAGCCTCAGTGCCTCACTTAGCGCTTCTGATTCAGTAAGCACGAGCCTGAGCACAAGTCTAAGTGCCTCACACAGTGCGTCAGACTCAACAAGTACCAGCTTGAGTACCAGCCTCAGTGCATCAATCAGTGCCTCAGAGTCAACAAGTACCAGCTTGAGTACAAGTCTAAGTGCTTCGATCAGTGCCTCAGAGTCAACAAGTACAAGTTTGAGTACCAGTCTAAGCGCCTCAATTAGTGCAAGCGCCTCAGCAAGTA
>NZ_JAPVZT010000026.1:0-1104 GCF_041432495.1 Streptococcus sp. 27098_8_73 | reverse complement strand
TTTACCATCTGCTCCTGTGGCTCCAGCTTTACCATCCTTACCATCTTTGACGATAGTTGAAGATGTCACTTCGTCTGAATCCAACTGACCATTACCGTTCTTATCGAGTCCGACTTGAACAGTATGGGTGCCATCGTTGTTGTCTACAACCTTAGCCAATGATGGCTTGCCATCCGCTCCAGTTGCGCCTGTAGCACCAGTTGCGCCATCTTTGACGATAGTCGTTGACGTTACTTCACTTGGATCAAGTTTACCGTCGCCGTTCTTGTCGATTCCAACTTTAACAGTATGCGTACCGTCGTTGTTGTTAACTACTTCAGCTAATGGAGATTTTCCATCCTTACCGTCTTTGATGATTGTTGAAGATGTCACTTCGTCTGAATCCAACTGACCGTTGCCGTTCTTATCAAGTCCAACTTGAACAGTGTGAGTGCCATCGTTATTGTCTACAACCTTAGCCAATGATGGTTTACCATCCGCTCCTGTTGCACCTGTTGCGCCATCTTTCACGATAGTCGTTGACGTTACCTCACTTGGATCAAGCTTACCATCACCATTCTTATCAAGACCAACTTTAACAGTATGCGTACCGTCGTTGTTGTTAACTACTTCAGTTAATGATGATTTACCATCTGCACCTTTATCGCCCTTAGCTCCGGTCGCGCCTGTAGCACCTGTTGCGCCATCTTTCACGATAGTCGTTGACGTTACTTCACTTGGATCAAGCTTACCGTTGCCGTTCTTATCAAGACCAACTTTAACAGTGTGTGTGCCGTCGTTGTTGTCTACGACTTGCGCCAATGATGGCTTGCCATCTTCACCTTTGGCACCAGTTGCTCCTGTAGCACCGGTTGCACCTTTATCGCCTTTTGGTCCTGCTGCACCGGTTGCGCCTGTAGCTCCAGTTTCACCTTTATCACCTTTATCACCTTTAGCTCCGGTCGCGCCTGTAGCTCCAGTTTCACCTTTATCGCCTTTAGCTCCGGTAGCTCCGGTGGCTCCAGTTGCGCCAGTTGCGCCAGCTTTTCCATCCTTACCATCTTTGATGATTGTAGATGAGGTTACTTCGTCTGGATCAAGCTCACCATTTCCGTTCTTATCGAG
>NZ_JAPVZT010000025.1:0-1214 GCF_041432495.1 Streptococcus sp. 27098_8_73 | reverse complement strand
TAAGCGCAAGTACTTCAGCGTCAATGAGCACCAGCCAGTCAGTCTCAGCAAGCGAGTCTGCTTCAGCATCAGTAAGCTTGAGTCAATCCGTCTCAGTAAGCACAAGCGCCTCAACTTCATTGAGCGCAAGCCAGTCAGTTTCAACAAGTGAATCAGCTTCAAGCTCATTGAGCGCAAGTCAGTCTGTCTCAGCAAGTGCCAGTGCTTCAGCATCAGTAAGCCTGAGCCAGTCTGTCTCAGTAAGTGAATCAGCTTCAACCTCATTGAGCACCAGCCAGTCTGTCTCAGTAAGTGCAAGTACTTCAGCATCAGTAAGCTTGAGTCAATCAGTCTCAGCAAGTGCCAGTGCTTCAGCATCAGTAAGCTTGAGTCAATCCGTTTCAACAAGTGAATCAGCTTCAACCTCATTGAGCGCAAGCCAGTCTGTCTCAACAAGTGCAAGTACTTCAGCGTCCTTGAGCTTGAGCCAGTCTGTCTCAGCAAGCACAAGCACTTCAGCATCAGTAAGCTTGAGTCAATCAGTTTCAACAAGTGCAAGTACCTCAACTTCATTGAGTTTGAGTCAGTCAGTTTCAACAAGTGAGTCAGCTTCAACCTCAATGAGCACCAGCCAGTCTGTCTCAGTAAGTGCCAGTGCTTCAGCGTCAATGAGTTTGAGTCAATCAGTCTCAGCAAGTGCAAGTGCTTCAGCTTCGTTGAGCTTGAGCCAGTCTGTCTCAGTAAGCGAGTCTGCTTCAGCGTCCTTGAGCGCAAGCCAGTCAGTCTCAGCAAGTGAATCAGCTTCAAGCTCATTGAGCACAAGCCAGTCAGTCTCAGCAAGCACAAGTTTGAGTATGAGCCACAGTGCCTCAATTAGTGCTTCAGATTCAGCAAGTACCAGCTTGAGCACAAGCCTTAGTGTCTCACTTAGCGCCTCAGATTCAGCAAGTACCAGCTTGAGTACTAGTCTAAGTGCTTCGATCAGTGCCTCAGATTCAGCAAGCACCAGCTTGAGCACAAGCCTCAGTGCCTCACTTAGCGCTTCAGATTCAGCAAGTACAAGTTTGAGCACAAGTCTAAGTGCATCAATCAGTGCGTCAGATTCAGCAAGCACAAGTTTGAGCACGAGCCTCAGTGCCTCAATTAGTGCTTCAGATTCAGCAAGCACGAGCCTGAGCACGAGTCTCAGTGCATCAATTAGTGCAAGCGACTCAGCAAGTACAAGTTTGAGTACC
>NZ_JAPVZT010000024.1:0-1557 GCF_041432495.1 Streptococcus sp. 27098_8_73 | reverse complement strand
GAAGAAATCTCCGACGCGAGAGAGTACTCACTACTTTTTCTTTATGTTAAAGTAGTGGTGTCTTGTAAAGTCGTGGGGCTCTATGGCGCTAGACGTCGTTTGACAAACTGGCAAGACACCTTGTTTTAGGTGGAGTTTGATCAAAGTATGTAGGACGCTAGACGTCGCGTATTGAAAATAAAATCACTAAAACATGGAATTATTCAAGACAAAAGAGGTAATGTCATGCGTGTAGTATTTGGAATTGATGGCAGTAAAACAAGTTCTGAGGTGGCCATTTTAGTCAACGGTGAGAAGGTTCATGGCTACACCATACTCAATGATGCCATTGGATTCAATCGCCTGTTGGGCGACTTGAAAACTGTTCATAACCCTGAGATTATATTTGAGGCTACAGGCGTCTATTCTCGACATCTTCAAGCCTTTCTTGAGGAATATAGTTACGCTTACACACGGCTAAATCCACTGGAAGCTAAGAAGCAATTGGACAGTCTGCGAGTTCGTAAAACAGATAAAATTGACGCTGAAAAGCTGGCTAAATCTTAGCTTGTGCACAATCGTAAACCAACTTACGTGCAGGAAGAAGTTTATCAACACCTGCGTGATTTAAGCCGGTTCTATCAAAATATGACAGAAGATCTTGTTCGAACTAAAAACCGTCTACACAAGGTCCTACAAGTCACATTTCCTGAATTGGAAAATCTATTATCCACACCTACTGAAGAGCAATATTGGAACTTAGTGATGGCTTTTCCGTGCAAAGAGTTTGTATTAAGCCTATCTCAAAGTAACTTGTGTGAGATTATCCGTCAATCTACCTCCAAACGCATCTCTGAAAAGCGTATTGCTTACCTGACTGATAAACTTATAAAACTCGCTAAACAATCTTTTTGTGCGGTCAAGAAAACCTCTCCAATGCTTGAAGAGGTTCGTTACTATGCTCAAGAATTGCTTCGTCTTTCTGAACGCAGACAAGTTGTCTTAAACGACAGGGTAGCTCTAGCTCAGCCTTTACCAGAGTATGACATCTTACGGTCAATTCCTGGCATCGCAGAAACCACAGCGACATCTATCATTGGCGAATTGGGAGATATTCGTCGCTTTCAGTCTACCAATCAAATCAACGCTTTTATTGGCATTGACCTGAGACACTATGAATCTGGGAACTTTCTCGCCAAGGAACACATCACTAAACAAGGTAATCCCTATGCCAAAAAAATCTTATTCAAGTGCATTCACAACATAGCTTCAGCTAGTCATACCAATCCCTGCCATATCGCTGACTTTTATGAGAAACGAAAAAGACAATCGACAATAGCTTCAACTAAGCCACATACGATTGCCTCTATACATCGTCTCATTCGAACAATGTATTACCTCATAACGCATAACAAACTTTACGATTACTCTTTGACCCAAAATCGATAAGGCTGTCTATGCCGTATTATTGTAACCCCTTGTTTCAAAAAATACCAGATGAGGTGTTTTTTTAGCATGCCCATTTATAGATCAAAAAGTGTTAAAAATAAGACAGTAACCTCAGAATAGATACTGTCT
>NZ_JAPVZT010000023.1:0-1739 GCF_041432495.1 Streptococcus sp. 27098_8_73 | reverse complement strand
GTTCCTGGTACATCTGGAACTACTGGAAGGTCAGTGCCTGGTTTCGTTGGATCTGTTGGATCGTTTGGATATGGAAGGTTTGGTACTTTTGGAAGTCCATCTGGTACATTTGGTACATATGAACCAAGTTTCTTGTATTGTACAACTTCTTCGCTATCCTTATCATCAGGAGTCACTGTCTTGGCTGCTACATTAGCCTTATCTGCCACAAATCCAGTCACAACTGGTGTAGCTTCTTGTGCCAATTCTTTCGTAGCTGGTGTCCATGGAGTGAAAGTCTTCTTGTCAGTTACACGATCGCGCTCACCTGTACGTGTGAAGGCTGCTTCTTGTGTTACTGGAGCTTTCAGAGCTGGACGGCCTGCTGTTTGACCATCTGCGTATTGATACTTGATGGTACGAGTCACCTTCTTGTTGAGTTCTGCCGGATCCTTGATTGCTTCTTTACCATGACGAAGAGTAACCACAAATTGTTGGTCCTTCTTATCATCGTTATCGAAGGTCTTAGGTCCCTTGAACTCATCGTTCACAACTTCGTAACCCTTGTCTGTCAATTCTTTCAGACGAGTTGCGTAGTTGGTTGTACCGATTGGCTCACCTGACTTACCGCTTTCAACTACCTTACCAACTTCCTTGTTGTTATCATCTTGGTCTACGAATGTGATAATCGCTTTTTGACCATCTTTAACGTAGTTGATTGGTGTATCCTGAGTTGGATCGTTTGGAATTGGTGGTGGGTTGTAACCCTTGCTTGGATCGCTCGGATCTTTCGGTGTCAATGGTGTTGTACCATCTGGGCCTACTGGTGTAGTTCCTGGTACATGTGGTACCACTGGAAGATCTGTTCCCGGCTTAGTTGGGTTATTTGGATCGTTTGGATATGGAAGGTTTGGTACTTTTGGAAGTCCATCTGGTACATTTGGTACGTATGAACCGAGCTTCTTGTATTGTACAACTTCTTCGCTGTTAGCGTCGCCAGCTTTCACTGTCTTCGCTGCTACATTGGCTTTATCTGCCACGAATCCAGTCACAACTGGTGTAGCTTCTTGAGCCAATTCTTTCGTAGCTGGCGTCCATGCGCCGAAGGTTTCAACGCCAGTTACACGGTTACGTTCACCTGTACGTGTGAAGGCTGCTTCTTGAGTCACAGGAGCTTTCAGAGCTGGACGACCCGCTGTTTGACCATCTGCGTATTGGTACTTGATGGTACGAGTAACCTTGCTATTCAATTTAGCTGGGTCTGTAATTGGCTCTTTACCTTGACGAAGAGTAACCACAAATTGTTGGTCTTTCTTATCATCGTTATCGAAGGTCTTAGGTCCCTTGAACTCATCGTTCACCACTTCGTAACCCTTGTCTGTCAATTCTTTCAGACGGGCTGCGTAGTTGGTTGTACCGATTGGCTCACCTGACTTACCGCTTTCAACTACCTTACCAACTTCCTTGTTGTTAGCATCTTGGTCTACGAAGGTAATAATCGCTTTTTGACCATCTTTAACGTAGTTGATTGGTGTATCCTGAGTTGGATCACTTGGAATTGGTGGTGGGTTGTAACCCTTGCTTGGATCGCTCGGATCTTTCGGTGTCAATGGTGTAGTACCATCTGGACCTACTGGTGTAGTTCCTGGTACATGTGGAATCACTGGAAGATCAGTACCTGGTTTGCTTGGATCTGTTGGATCGTTTGGATATGGAAGGTTTGGTACTTTTGGAAGTCCATCTGGTACATTTGGTACATA
>NZ_JAPVZT010000022.1:0-4819 GCF_041432495.1 Streptococcus sp. 27098_8_73 | reverse complement strand
GCCTAAAAAAGTAAACCAGTCTCATACGAAACTGGTTTATGATATATCCTTATTAAATCTCTACACTTTTTATTTGCTGATCATTAATTGTATAACAATTACGATAGTTCTTTGCTTTTTTCATGTTTTTCACTATAAATGAGATTAAATAAATCCCTTTTTAAGCTGTCTAACTGCTAAGGTATAGAAGACAAAAATATAAGCACCATTGACAACTAAGAAAAGGATAAATTCAGATAAGGTAAAAGGGACTAAGGAACGAGCTCGATCACCAACAGCAATCTGAGCATAAGGGAAAATTCTAAAAAGACCTTGTCCAATAAAGAGGGTCATAAGCCCTGCTATAGCCAAAATAGCTGATATAAGAATAGGCACTGCGAAATTTTTTAAGCGAATACTAAGAAAAATTTGAATGGTGACAATAGTAATGGTTGCTAGCCAACCTGTGATAGACCAAAGCAAAAAGTCCAGTAGATAATTTGCAAAAGGTACCTTCAAAACCAAAGCGCTGATAATATATAAGAGAAGAACTATCAGTTGACTAATAGCCATGACTAGTGATAAGCTGGTGATTTTTGATAAAATGATACGATTGGCCTTAACCGGAATACTTAATAAGCGCTGCCAGTTTTTATTACTTTCCTCGAATTGACAACTGATGGAACAGATAATCCCGATCAGAATAGGAGTAAATACCTGCGAGGAATAGAAAACTGTTTGTCCCCAAAGGACGCGAGCTTGTGTACCATCTAGGAGCACCTTTTGATTGAGAGCGTAAATCATTGCTCCCAATAAGGACCCAACAAGGTTAAAGAAGATTAGCGTTATCGGAATAGCACTTTTTTTGATTTTTTTAAATTCAAAAGTAATCATAATAGATCCGCCTTTCCAATGAGTTTTTTACTGGCAAAGATGCTTAAAAAAATGATAAGCAATAATACGACTAATTTAAAGGGATAAGCATTATCGTATTGAAAAAGATAAGTGTTAGTTCCAGCCACCCGTTTAGCGATTCCCATCATAGAGAAATATTGCCAAGGAATGAAAATACGAATAGGAACTGGTAACGCACCGATACCTACAAATGACAGGAAGGAACCAATTAAGCCTGTTACTACTGTCACACTTGGCTTTGGATAGATAAAAGCTAAGCAAAGATGTAAACAAGACAGAAAGAGACAAACCAAAAAAGTTGTGAACAAAAAGAGACTCAATGAAACAGGTGTCACACTGACCTGCATGCCTTGAATAATAAATTTCAGAAAAAGCGTTTGAATCAAACTGACAACAAAGGCAAAAATAGCCATCACAGTCAATTTAGCTTTAAAAAGTTGCCAAGGACTTTCGTTACTGGTTTGCAAGAGTTTAAAAGTTTTGCCTAGATGTTCCAATTCCAGTAGTCTAGACGCTAAAACTGCAATGAAAAGTGGCAAAATAAAATCATTCAAGTAAGTCATGGTATAAATGGCATTATAGGCCTCATGTGTTTTAGGTAATTCATATTTGATAACAACGCTACTCCAAATCAAGCCCACTGCTACAATAGCAATCAAAGATAACAAGAAAGACCGTCTTTTTAGTTTGATAAATTCTAATTGTAAATTCAGCATTACAAGACACTTCCTTCCCGTCCTGTCATATCAAGGAAAACATCTTCCAGCGATCGACGAATCATACGAACTTGATAAATATCAACATTATTTTCAACTAAGAGTCGAATAGCAGTGGCTATATTAACTTTATTGTTATCGTTGATAATCAATTTTGGGTCATCATCCAAATTAAAACCATTGAACATTAGTATTCTTTTAGCAGTTACATCATCACTGGTCTCAAACAGATATTTTTCATCTTCTTCAAGGTCAGATAGGTGGCCTTCAAAAAGTAATTGACCATGATTGATAATGCCAACAGTTGTAGCCATCTGTTCAATTTCTGAAAGAATATGGCTAGAAACGATGATAGTCATATCGTATTTTTGTGGTAAAGACTTGATAAGCTCACGAATTTCTTGAATACCGGCAGGGTCTAAACCATTAGTTGGCTCATCCAAAATCAGTAATTTAGGAAATTTAACAATAGCTAACGCAATTCCTAAACGTTGTTTCATGCCTAGTGAATAGTTTTTAACTAGCTTGTCTTTTTGATCGAAAAGTCTGACAATCTTTAAGACTTCATCAATATTTCTTTTTGGTAATTTAAGCAATTTTTGGATAATTTCAAGATTTTCATAACCGGTCAAATTAGCATAGTAAGAGGGCTCTTCAATGAGGGAACCTACATTTGAGAGGAGTGATATTTGATTGCTATTAAAGGTTTTTCCAAAGAGCTTAATGGAACCATGGCTTGGTTGCAACAATCCTAAAAGCATTTTCATAGCAGTACTCTTACCAGCACCATTTGGTCCCAAAAAACCATAAATTTCATTTTTTCTAATATGAATAGAGAGCTGATTAACGGCTACTTCACCTGAAAAATCCTTACTTAATTGGTTGGTTTCAACGATATAATTGTTCATTTGTTTTCTCCTTTAAAAATCTTAGAGTGATGTTGTATCCTTTCGCTATTTTCATTATAATGAACCTCCTTTATTTTAACCTGTTGATTACCTTAATTCTTCCTTAATTTTTACTTTAAAGTCCTTGACCAAGGAAGCAATGTGTTATACTAGTCTTGTTGAGGTAATAGTATGAATTATAAAGAAAAGAAGATCTTAATTTTAGACGATAACCCAGAAATTTTAGAAATGGTGCAAGAGTCATTGAACATTGCTGGTTTTAGCAATCTAACAAGTGTACAATCACAAAAAGAAGCTTTGGAGCAATTTAGAAAAAAATCCTTTGATTTAGTTATTTTAGATATTATGCTGCATGAAGGATCAGGATTTGAAGTTTTAAAAGGTATCCGTAAGACTTCAACGGTTCCTGTTTTGTTTTTGTCGGCAATCTCCGATATAGAAAAACAATATCAGGGCTTTGAGTTAGGAGCAGATGACTATATTATCAAGCCTTTCCGCCCAAGAGATTTGGAGTTGCGTATTCTTTCCATCTTAAAAAGAGCCTATCCCGAAAAGGAAGATACCTTTGTTTTGCCTGCTTGCCAGGTGCATTTTAGCCAAGCCTTGATTACCAAAGGAAAACTAGAGATTCAGCTGACAGCTAAGGAATATAGTATTCTTAAGGTCTTATATGATAATAAGAATCGCATTGTCACTTTTGACCAACTCTTAGAAAAGGTCTGGGGATTACAATACCAAGGCTATGATAATACCCTAATGGCTCATATTCGCAAGATTCGACAAAAGATTGAAGCCAATCCTTCTAAACCAGAAAGCTTAATAACGGTTAAAGGTTTGGGTTACAAACTAAAGGTGAATTAAATGGATACCGTTAAATTTTTTACTAAGTTATTTACCAGGTATGTTCTATTAATCTTGGCTTTAATCATAGGACTTGTTTTTGTTTATGGTTTGGTTTTCTCAGCCTATTTTAGTTTCTATGGAAAGGAAAAACCGGAACTACTTTACACTAAAATCGCTCAATCGAGTCAAGAGAATAATTTCAATTTTGATAAAAGCAGCAAAATTGAAATGGATAAACAAAATACTTGGGCTATGGTACTGAATCAAGATGGCAATATTGTCCAATCTTATCATTTACCTAAAGGACTCAAAAGACATTATACCAATGCTGATATGGTTAAATTTTCACATTGGTATTTAGAAGATTACCCTGTTTTCTCCTATGTACGTGGTCAGCAAATTTTAGTTTTGGGCTATCCTAAAAAGCATTCCTTAGCAAAATTTAATTTCTATGCTAATACGCAATTTATTAGGAATTTTCTCAGTTTGGGACTTGTTTTCTTGGGTATCATTCTTTTACTTATTTTTATTCTTTTGAGCCGATCAAAGTTGCGTATCAAAAAGGAGATGGAGCCGATTATTACTGCTGTCACTTCTTTATCCCAAGGTCAAAATATCGCTCTTAATGAAAAGGGAAATTTCTCTGAAATTAAGACAGCTCTCAATGAAACATCTCATATTTTGGAAGAAAGCAACACGATGAAAGAGCAATGGATTAGAGGGGTCAGTCATGATTTACGCAATCCTCTTATGCTCATATCAGGTTATAACAGTCAGTTAGAGCAGCAATATGGCAGAGGAAAGCAGACAGAGGAAATTGAAAATCAGATTCAAACTATGAAAGAAATGATTTCTAATCTCAATATGAGCTACTTATTGGATAACCAAAAGCGTCGCTCCGAATTTTCCAATCTTGATTTGGTTGCTGTCCTACGAACAGTAATTGCCGATATATTGAATAATTATGAAACAATTACACTTCATTTTGATTTGCCTACCGAGACAGTGTTGGTAAAAGGAGAGGTAACTTTATTAGCAAGAGCTTTTAGAAATCTCTTGCTTAATAGTATTATGCACAGCGGCTCTAACCAGATTGATCTGACTTATCAATTATCTGATAATAAAGTGCTCATCGTCATTGCGGATCAAGGAGATATTACAGCTCAAAAAATTACTGAGCTAAATCAGAAATCAACTAATTATGAATCACATGGTATGGGAACGGTTATCACCAAACAAATTATTAAATTACATCAAGGTGAAATTGTTTTTTTAGACAATCATCCAGGCTTAAAAGTCACCATTTCTTTACCTTTAGTAAAGGAATAATGCCCTGCCTAAGAACAAGCTTACACTTAGAAAACTAACCATTTGGAGCATTGCGACACATTATTTATCTTCTAAATATTTATCAAAATTTTTCTGTTATACACAAAAAAGAGTGCACAAATAAAGGGC
>NZ_JAPVZT010000021.1:0-4997 GCF_041432495.1 Streptococcus sp. 27098_8_73 | reverse complement strand
ACAGGGGGCAACCCCCAACTACTTCCGGCGTTCTAGGGCTTAACTTCTGTGTTCGGCATGGGTACAGGTGTATCTCCTAGGCTATCGTCACTTAACTAGCTGAATTAACTTGCAATATCTTATTGCCTTGTCAACTCAAAATTGAATAACTACTCAAACCTCACAATACTTGCCAAAAGCTGCGCTCAATGAAAATTGGATAAGTCCTCGAGCTATTAGTATTAGTCCGCTACATGTGTCGCCACACTTCCACTCCTAACCTATCTACCTGATCTTCTCTCAGGGCTCTTACTAACTTGCGTTATGGGAAATCTCATCTTGAGGTGGGTTTCACACTTAGATGCTTTCAGCGTTTATCCCTTCCCTACATAGCTACCCAGCGATGCCTCTGGCGAGACAACTGGTACACCAGCGGTAAGTCCACTCTGGTCCTCTCGTACTAGGAGCAGATCCTCTCAAATTTCCTACGCCCGCGACGGATAGGGACCGAACTGTCTCACGACGTTCTGAACCCAGCTCGCGTGCCGCTTTAATGGGCGAACAGCCCAACCCTTGGGACCGACTACAGCCCCAGGATGCGACGAGCCGACATCGAGGTGCCAAACCTCCCCGTCGATGTGAACTCTTGGGGGAGATAAGCCTGTTATCCCCAGGGTAGCTTTTATCCGTTGAGCGATGGCCCTTCCATGCGGAACCACCGGATCACTAAGCCCGACTTTCGTCCCTGCTCGAGTTGTAGCTCTCGCAGTCAAGCTCCCTTATACCTTTACACTCTGCGACTGATTTCCAACCAGTCTGAGGGAACCTTTGGGCGCCTCCGTTACCTTTTAGGAGGCGACCGCCCCAGTCAAACTGCCCGTCAGACACTGTCTCCGATAGGGATCACCTATCCGGGTTAGAGTGGCCATAACACAAGGGTAGTATCCCAACAACGCCTCCATCGAAACTGGCGTCCCGATCTCATAGGCTCCTACCTATCCTGTACATGTGGCACAGACACTCAATATCAAACTGCAGTAAAGCTCCATGGGGTCTTTCCGTCCTGTCGCGGGTAACCTGCATCTTCACAGGTACTAAAATTTCACCGAGTCTCTCGTTGAGACAGTGCCCAAATCATTACGCCTTTCGTGCGGGTCGGAACTTACCCGACAAGGAATTTCGCTACCTTAGGACCGTTATAGTTACGGCCGCCGTTTACTGGGGCTTCAATTCATACCTTCGCGTTTCCGCTAAGCACTCCTCTTAACCTTCCAGCACCGGGCAGGCGTCACCCCCTATACATCATCTTACGATTTAGCAGAGAGCTGTGTTTTTGATAAACAGTTGCTTGGGCCTATTCACTGCGGCTGACTAAAGTCAGCACCCCTTCTCCCGAAGTTACGGGGTCATTTTGCCGAGTTCCTTAACGAGAGTTCTCTCGCTCACCTGAGGCTACTCGCCTCGACTACCTGTGTCGGTTTGCGGTACGGGTAGAGTATGATACAACGCTAGAAGCTTTTCTTGGCAGTGTGACATCACTCACTCGCTACTAAACTTCGCTCCCCATCACAGCTCAACGTTACAGGTATAAGCATTTGACTCATACCACGCCTCACTGCTTAGACGTACATCCATTCGTACGCACGAGTTAGCCTACTGCGTCCCTCCATCACTTCATACTCTAGTACAGGAATATCAACCTGTTGTCCATCGGATACACCTTTCGGTCTCTCCTTAGGTCCCGACTAACCCAGGGCGGACGAGCCTTCCCCTGGAAACCTTAGTCTTACGGTGGATGGGATTCTCACCCATCTTTCGCTACTCATACCGGCATTCTCACTTCTATGCGTTCCAGCGCTCCTCACGGTACACCTTCTCCACACATAGAACGCTCTCCTACCATACCTATAAAGGTATCCACAGCTTCGGTAAATTGTTTTAGCCCCGGTACATTTTCGGCGCAGGGTCACTCGACTAGTGAGCTATTACGCACTCTTTGAATGAATAGCTGCTTCTAAGCTAACATCCTAGTTGTCTGTGCAACCCCACATCCTTTTCCACTTAACAATTATTTTGGGACCTTAGCTGGTGGTCTGGGCTGTTTCCCTTTCGACTACGGATCTTAGCACTCGCAGTCTGACTGCCGACCATAATTCATTGGCATTCGGAGTTTATCTGAGATTGGTAATCCGGGATGGACCCCTCACCCAAACAGTGCTCTACCTCCAAGAATCTTTATGTCGACGCTAGCCCTAAAGCTATTTCGGAGAGAACCAGCTATCTCCAAGTTCGTTTGGAATTTCTCCGCTACCCACAAGTCATCCAAGCACTTTTCAACGTGCCCTGGTTCGGTCCTCCAGTGCGTTTTACCGCACCTTCAACCTGCTCATGGGTAGGTCACATGGTTTCGGGTCTACATCATGATACTAATTCGCCCTATTCAGACTCGGTTTCCCTACGGCTCCGTCTCTTCAACTTAACCTCGCATCATAACGTAACTCGCCGGTTCATTCTACAAAAGGCACGCTCTCACCCATTAACGGGCTCGAACTTGTTGTAGGCACACGGTTTCAGGTTCTATTTCACTCCCCTTCCGGGGTACTTTTCACCTTTCCCTCACGGTACTGGTTCACTATCGGTCACTAGGGAGTATTTAGGGTTGGGAGATGGTCCTCCCAGATTCCGACGGGATTTCGCGTGTCCCGCCGTACTCAGGATTCTGCTAGGTACAGATTCTATTTAAAATACGAGGCTCTTACTCTCTTTGGCTGACCTTCCCATGTCATTCTTCTATAAAATCTGAGTCCACATTGCAGTCCTACAACCCCGAAGAGTAAACTCTTCGGTTTGCCCTCCTGCCGTTTCGCTCGCCGCTACTAAGGCAATCGCTTTTGCTTTCTCTTCCTGCAGCTACTTAGATGTTTCAGTTCACTGCGTCTTCCTCCTCATCTCCTTAACAGAGATGGGTAACAGGTAGTACCTGTTGGGTTCCCCCATTCGGACATCCCCGGATCTGCGCTTACTTACAGCTCCCCGAGGCATTTCGTCGTTTGTCACGTCCTTCTTCGGCTCCTAGTGCCAAGGCATCCACCGTGCGCCCTTACTAACTTAACCTTATTTTTGACCTTTCAGTCTTAAACTCATTAATATTCACAGCGTTTCGGTTTATTTTCTTGTTACTATTTGATATAGTTATTCAATTTTCAATGGACAAGTTTAGAATAGTCATCACTATCCTAATGGAGCCTAGCGGGATCGAACCGCTGACCTCCTGCGTGCAAAGCAGGCGCTCTCCCAGCTGAGCTAAGGCCCCACAAGACCTCTCAAAACTAAACATGACGACCAATGGCTTCCGTTTTTCCTTAGAAAGGAGGTGATCCAGCCGCACCTTCCGATACGGCTACCTTGTTACGACTTCACCCCAATCATCTATCCCACCTTAGGCGGCTGGCTCCTAAAAGGTTACCTCACCGACTTCGGGTGTTACAAACTCTCGTGGTGTGACGGGCGGTGTGTACAAGGCCCGGGAACGTATTCACCGCGGCGTGCTGATCCGCGATTACTAGCGATTCCGACTTCATGTAGGCGAGTTGCAGCCTACAATCCGAACTGAGACTGGCTTTAAGAGATTAGCTTGCCGTCACCGACTTGCAACTCGTTGTACCAGCCATTGTAGCACGTGTGTAGCCCAGGTCATAAGGGGCATGATGATTTGACGTCATCCCCACCTTCCTCCGGTTTATTACCGGCAGTCTCGCTAGAGTGCCCAACTAAATGATGGCAACTAACAATAAGGGTTGCGCTCGTTGCGGGACTTAACCCAACATCTCACGACACGAGCTGACGACAACCATGCACCACCTGTCACCGGTGTGCCGAAGCAAAATCCTATCTCTAGGACGGGCACCGGGATGTCAAGACCTGGTAAGGTTCTTCGCGTTGCTTCGAATTAAACCACATGCTCCACCGCTTGTGCGGGCCCCCGTCAATTCCTTTGAGTTTCAACCTTGCGGTCGTACTCCCCAGGCGGAGTGCTTAATGCGTTAGCTGCGGCACTGAGTCCCGGAAAGGACCCAACACCTAGCACTCATCGTTTACGGCGTGGACTACCAGGGTATCTAATCCTGTTTGCTCCCCACGCTTTCGAGCCTCAGCGTCAGTTACAGACCAGAGAGCCGCTTTCGCCACCGGTGTTCCTCCATATATCTACGCATTTCACCGCTACACATGGAATTCCACTCTCCCCTTCTGCACTCAAGTTAAACAGTTTCCAAAGCGTACTATGGTTAAGCCACAGCCTTTAACTTCAGACTTATCTAACCGCCTGCGCTCGCTTTACGCCCAATAAATCCGGACAACGCTCGGGACCTACGTATTACCGCGGCTGCTGGCACGTAGTTAGCCGTCCCTTTCTGGTAAGATACCGTCACAGTGTGAACTTTCCACTCTCACACTCGTTCTTCTCTTACAACAGAGCTTTACGATCCGAAAACCTTCTTCACTCACGCGGCGTTGCTCGGTCAGACTTCCGTCCATTGCCGAAGATTCCCTACTGCTGCCTCCCGTAGGAGTCTGGGCCGTGTCTCAGTCCCAGTGTGGCCGATCACCCTCTCAGGTCGGCTATGTATCGTCGCCTTGGTGAGCCGTTACCCCACCAACTAGCTAATACAACGCAGGTCCATCTGGTAGTGGTGCATTTGCACCTTTCAATTGACTATCATGCAATAGTCAATGTTATGCGGTATTAGCTATCGTTTCCAATAGTTATCCCCCGCTACCAGGCAGGTTACCTACGCGTTACTCACCCGTTCGCAACTCATCCAGAAGAGCAAGCTCTCCCTTCAGCGTTCTACTTGCATGTATTAGGCACGCCGCCAGCGTTCGTCCTGAGCCAGGATCAAACTCTCATTAAAAGTTTGAGTTCTCACTCATTTCTGTCACTGACAGATTTATTGTTTTTTTCTTTGTTCAGTACTACAACATATATTGTAGCGCCCTGCACATTGGTTCGTCTTGTT
>NZ_JAPVZT010000020.1:0-9482 GCF_041432495.1 Streptococcus sp. 27098_8_73 | reverse complement strand
AACAAGATTCTTAACGCCTTCAGCTGGAGTGATTTGCTCGACTGGCTTGCCAACTTCCACAATCTTATCAACTGGGGCTTTAGAAACGAAGCTGTCACGAGTGGTGCGACCAGTTTCCTTGCCATTCTCAATCGTCACTTCCACAAGTGTGGTCTTTTCACCGGTCTTGCCTTCTTGGACAACTTTTCGGGTGCCCTTAGGTAATTGAGCACTTTCACGTTCGACGGTATTAAACGGTAGAACTTCTGTTACGATATCAAGTCGTGGCTGTTCGACAACAAGATTCTTAAGACCTTGATCTGGTGTTACTTGCTCAACTGGCTTGCCAATTTCCACAATCTTATCGACTGGGGATTTAGAAACGAAGCTGTCGCGAGTCAAACGGCTGGTTTCCTGACCATTTTCGATGGTCACTTCAACGAGCGTAGTCTTTTCACCGTCCTTGCCTTCTTGGACAACTTTTCGTGTACCTTTAGGCAATTGTGCATTTTCACGCTCAACGGTGTTGAACGGTAGAGCCTCAGTGACGATATCCAAGCGTGGCTGTTCGACAACTGGGATCTTAACTCCTTCGTCTGGAGTCGTCTTGTGAACTGGCGGTGTAGTATCCGCTGCTTTCTTCACTAGCTGGATCCGGTATTCCTTAGTCGTTTGACCGTCTTCCGTCACCACACGAACAAGGCTTGGAAGCTCATCGCTATCAGACTGAACAACTGTTACAGTTGCTTTGTTTGTAGCAGTAGCTTCAATCCTTGGTCTTGTGCCCTGATACTCCAGACGGTAATCTGTCTTATCTGCTGCAAAATCAGCCAAGGCTTGACCATTAACAGTGATGTTCGTTACTGTAGTTGACTGAAGCGCTTCTGTTGGTGTAACGGCAGTGAACTCTACAAGTGCAACCCCGTTAGTCGTATCCTTGCGTGTCATTCGGGCACGGATAGCTTTTGTTTTAACTGGATCAAAGTTGAAATGAATCATCTTGCCAGCTATGATTTCGCTATCTGCTGTATAGTTCAATTGCTTCCAATTATTTGCATTGTTAAATGGATGATCAGCTTGCTCAGCATAACGAGAAGCTGGATTTGGCTCAGTAAAGTCTGGACCGTCATAGTATTCTAAGACGAGACTTTGTGGTGCATCTGTTCCACTATCTCTGAAGAACTGCATACCAACTTGTTGTACTGTCTCAGCTGAAATCTGACCTTGCTTTTTGAAAAGCACACCGACAGATACTTCTTTACTTGGAGCCTGTCTTGACCAGTTAGTCCAGCGATTGCTTTCGTTGGTCGAACCATCATTTACATAGTGAACCCTATCTTGTGAAGCTTGATCTGTGTCATTAGTCGTTGAAGCAAAAGCAAGTGAATCTTGGTCGTTATGATTTTGGTTTAAAGCAGCATTGCGTCCAGTTTGTTCGCTTACCCGTACTTTAAGCTGTGCCTGCAGATCTGTTCCTGGAATCGTTCCTGTCAATGTAAAGCTACCTTTAGTTCGAAGTAGACTTTCATCAACTGGATTCCAAGTAACTGCTAAATCTTTCTTAACCCACTCAGTACCACTTGGGTAATAAACTGGTACAGTTGATGGCAACTGGAGTCTCTCTCCTACATTTACGACTGTTGATAATATTTCAGCAGCCACAGGCTTACCTATTTGCTTACTCTCTTTGACAAAGCGAATGCGGTACTCATCCACGATTTGACCATTTTCAGCCTTGATGAGTACACGGACAGGATCCTTTTCAGATGCTGCTGGAATCACTGTCGCTAACCCATTGTCACTTACTTCTGCAGTCACTTGATTGCCTGTTTCTCTCTTGACAATCTCATATTCCTTGATAGCGCTGTTAAAGCCTGGGATAGGCTGTCCATCTACCATGATCTTAGCGGTTGCACTTGTCGCCTCTTCAACACTGTTGCCCATAACAGTTAGCTCAGTCAAACCAACACCTGAGGTGTTCGCTTTCTTCTTCATACGAATACGGATAGCTGGTGTTTCTACCTTATCAAAGCGGAAGACATTTTCAGAGTTGGCACTTAGGGCCTGAGGCGCACGAAGACCAGTTACCTGTTTCCAGTTACTTGATTGATTGAATGGATGCTGCGCTTCTTTACGAACATGGTTAACATCTTTTGGTAATTCTGGAAGATCTTTGCCAGCATAGTATTCAATAACATATTCTTCTGGCAGACCAATAGAACCATCCGTGTAGAAGTCTGCTTTTAGATTATCAACAAAGCGTTTAGTCAAGTCACCTGCATCTCCAAATAAGATACCTGCATAATCTTCTTCATTTCCAGTACGCCAGTTGGTCCAACGATTCTTAGCTCCGCCTGAAGTTCTTGAAATGTGGGTATCATTTAGAGCACTAGCGCTATCATCCCCACCAGTATCAGATACAAAGGCTGCTGGAAGTTCTGACCCTGTCCATTGTTTAGAGATATTCTTATTTTGGACCGTTTGCTCAGACACTCGGATGTGAGCCTTGGTTCTCAGATTGAGTCCCACGACTGTTCCTGTAACTTCTATTTTTCCAGCTTGAGCCGTTGCATCAGATGGAACAGCCTCCCAGTTTACTTCTTTGTACTGGACACTGCCATCAGAGTGATAAGCACGGACTGTTGCCGGAAGTTTAATCTTCTCACCTTTTGGCACGGCCAATGACACTTCTTCAGCTGTCAAGAAGCCTTCAACAGTCACATGAGCTTGCGCTTCAATGTCAGTACCTGCTACTCGCCCCTTAACGGTAAAGCTATGATAGCGATCAACCTTTTCTTGGGGAATCGGCTCCCAAGTCACAGCTACCTTACGCGGCAAACCTTGATTATAAACTGCCAGTACTTCTTGAGGGAGAGTTGGCACCTTATGCAAATCTGTCGATAGCTTAATCGTCCGCAGCTCTGTAATGGTCTTTTCTTGTGTATTTTCAGCGATGCTCAAGGTTAGTTCTTGCGAAGTCAGAGTCTTATCTGCCTTTGCAAGACGAGCTGTGATACGAGCTGTTCCTTTACGATAGAGTAAGAGCTTACCATTTTCAGCTTTGATCTCCGCTCCATCTTCTGAGCTAATCGTGATGTTAACATCATTTTCTGACAGAAGCGCCCGAGTGCCATCTTCATAAACACCGTTGACTTTATACGGTATAGCTTGATCTTCGACCAGATTTTCTGTCTTTTCTACTTCTAGCTCAATACCAGTCAAGGCCGGGCTAGCTTCGACAAATTGCAGGCGATAAACTCGAGTCAGACGACCAGACTCGTCTGTCACAAAGACAGAAGTCAGCTTGTCATTGTCAGCACTAGCCTGTTGTATAGTAGCCGTTGCACCTCCTGTAGTTGTCGCTGAAACTGTCGGTACAGTTGCACCATAAGCAAGTGGAATGCGATAGTAAGTCTTGTCTGCGCTAAAGTCAGCCAGAGCCTTGCCACCAACCTGAATACCTGTCACAGCCCCTTTGGTTAAGTTCTGATTAGACGCTCGGAATCTAGCCGACACAGAAATGTCCGAGTCTGCAACTTTTCCTGTAGCTGTTGTTTCGCCATTTTCAGTCTTCAAGGCATCTGGATTTTCCAAAGTCCAAGAGCTGACTTCAGCATCTGATGTCGTACCGTCAGAAAAGACTGCTGTAACTACTTTATCTAAATCTTCTGTTGCTGTATTGACTGGCACTGTCTGGTTTTTTGGCAACCAAGTTACCAAATCCAAAACTTTCAGCATCAAGCGAGCAGTCAGGTTTGTACCTTCTACATTTCCTAAAACTTCTTTGACGCCACGCGTTTTAGTCAGGTCAGCTGGTATCTTCCAAGTCACAGTCTTATCTTCTGTACTGCCGTCATTGTAAACAGCTTTGACTGTCTGTGGAAGTTGTGCTTCGTCACCAACCATAGCTGTTGCTTTTGCTGGGAGTAAGTCAACCAATTCTTTGGCAGACTGTATTCTTTTCACTGTATAAACCGTTGAAGAATCTGAGATTAAACCTTCTGAATCAGCATAGAGGGTAAATTTTCCAGCTGTTTCTGTCGACTTAACGATGACCACACCCTTGCCATTAAAGGCCTTGCGTTTCCATGTGCCATCTGCTTGAGCCTTGTAGCGCTCACGGCTAGCCTGTTCACCATTATCTACACCGACAATTTCGCCTTGTCCATGTAGATTGAAATGCACAAGATTATTAGCTGTCGGTACGAGATTGCCATTAGCATCCACAATTTCATAATGGATATAAGTCAAATCTTTTCCATCTGCACCGATGACGTGCTCTTCTTTGACCAGACGGACATTGCTAGGTTGGTCGGCAGTTGTCACAGTATCACGCGCAATCTCTTTGCCAGACTCATCACGAGCAACCGCCACTAGAGTACCTGGCTTGTATGCAACCTTCCACTCTAGATAGAGTTGACCATTTTCACCTTCTTGATAGCTTCTGCCATCTGCTGTCTGCTTCTTGGTAAAGGTCTTTTTGCCAAGTGATTCATTGTTCAGATAGAGTTCAACGCTTGCTGCATTTGAGAAGACGCGGACAGGCACCTTGCCATCAACCAACATCTTTCTGTCTTGTAGACTCTCCTCGTCCCAATTCCAGTGTGGCAACATATGAACCATCGGCTTGTCTTGGACTGAGCGCCATTGGCTTTGGTAGAGATAGAAGTCATTCTTAGGCAGACCTGCTGTATCAATGATACCGAAGAAGGAGCTCTTAACTGGGGTACGATCCATATTGTGCCAAGGAGTCGGCTCACCAATATAGTCAATACCTGTCCAGATAAACTGACCTGCATAGCCAGCATGGTCACGGTCAAAAGTCCATGACTGGGTCGCTGTCCGACCCCATGCTACCTTGTCATTTCCGTAGTCAGACTGCTCATAACGACGACCAGCACTGTGGTCATGGTTCAAAATCCGTGATGGATCGTAGTAGGAGCCGCGAGTCCGAGTTGCAGAAGATGTTTCTGAGCCATAAATCTTCCAGTCTGGATGAGCCCTACGCACTGCTTCATAGTTATGCTCGCCATAGTTCATCCCTACGACATCCATGATTTTAGCGATTTCGATAAAGCCGCCAGAAGAACGTTGGCTAAACTTATTTTCACCCATGGTGACATAGCGTTCTGTGTCAATGGCCTTGATAACTGCCTTCAAGCGCTTAGCTGTCGCAATAGAACGCGCATCTCCATTGGCTTCTTCAACTTCATTTCCGAGAGACCACATGATGATAGATGGATTGTTCTTGTCTTTTTCGACCATCATTCTCAAGTCAAAGTCAGACCATTTCTCACCTGGTTTAGCATCTGGATGGGTTGCTTCTTGGTCAAAGAAACGGCCGTAGTCATAAGTCTTCTTACTATGATACCAAGTATCAAATGCTTCTTCCTGTACTAAGAATCCAAGCTCAGCCGCAGCATTCAATAACTGTTCGCTGGCTGGATTATGAGAAGTACGAATAGCATTGACACCCATCTCCTTAAGCAATTTCAGTTTGCGATAGATGGCCTTGGCATTTTCTTCAGAGCCCAGTGCTCCATTGTCCTGGTGAATACATACGCCGTGGAACTTCATGCGCTCGCCGTTTAGTGAGAAGCCATCTGCTGCAGTCCAGTCAAAGTAACGGTAACCAAAGGTATCTTCAGTCACATCAACCAGTTGATTGTCTTTATAGACCTTGGTCTTCATGACATAGAGCTGTGGCTTATCTGATTTGGTCGTCCACAGGGTTGGTCTGTTGACCTGAAGCGTTTGGTCAAATTGAACTTCCTGACTAGCTAAAAGTTCTTTGACAGCGGAACGGACAGCTGCTGAGACAGCCTGACCTTCTTTGGTAAAGACCTGGTGCTCAACATAAACCTGATGCGCCTTGCTATCGGTATTAACAACCTTGCTGGCAACAACTGTATCAACCGCTCCCTGCTGCTGTTCTTTTAGCTTCGGTGTGGTGATCTTATTGCCATGTTTGCTGACATGCAGCTTATCTGTCATGACTAGATGAACATCACGGTAAATACCGCTACCTGAGTACCAACGGCTGCTTGGTTGCTTATTGGTAACTTGAACAGCTATCGTATTTTCACGACCATCTTTATAGAGATAGTCAGTGATATCATAAGAGAAGTGATTATAACCATTTGGATAGTGACCGACATGCTTGCCATTGACATAGACATGCGAATCCATGTAAACACCATCAAAAGTCAGACGAACGTTCTTGTCCTTGTTTTCTTCCTCCAGTGTGAAGGTCTTACGATACCATGCCACTCCACCATTTAGCTGACCGCCCTCATTGCGAGCTGGAGACGAATGATCAAAGTCAAAGAAGATACTCCAGTCATGTGGCAGATTAAGCTTGGTCCAATCCTTCATATTGATATTTTCCTTGGATTGGTCGCCAGTCGGATTAAGTTTAAAGTACCAGTCTTTATTAAAGTTTTGCTTACGAGCCTGAAGCAAATCTTTCTCTTCTTTAGTGACTGGAGGCGTTACAATCGGCTGATCTGGTTTTTGATCAGGTGTTGAAGGTTGATCTGGCGTGGATGGTTGAGATGGACTTGGTTCCTCTGGTAGGTTTGGACGATTTTCTGGAACAAAGTTATCTGGATTATCCAAAATTTCTTTCAATTGATTAACTGCATTGAAGATTGCTTGGACATCTGGTGTTTCTTTTGCCAATTCATTTTCCAAAACAGTCTTATGTTCTACAAAGGCAGTACGGCTATTCGGGGTATCTTTCAATAATTCTGGGGTAATTTGATTGACAGTTTCTTTCAACTGCTTCATCTCTTCCACAAAGTCCTGTTTGGAAATGAGATGAGAACCAGTTCCTTTTGTCACGACCCTATCTAATTGGATTCCGATATTTCTAGCCAAGTCATTACGCTCAGGATCCAGCTCCATGGTCAGAACGTGAACATCGTCCTTCAAACCTTTAAGGGAAACCAGTGTTTGATTGCCTTTTCGTTGAGCCGCTTTACCACTAAAGTATTTCTTGCCGTTGTATTCTGTGGCATTTCCTTGACCTTCTTGATAGTCTAAGACTTTGCCATCTAGGCTGACCTTATAAATACCATGATTTGGATCCACAAAACCAGTTAGATCGATTCCTGTCCCGCTGAAAATAGCTGTCACAGAAAGTTTTTTCTTGGCATCAGCAGACAAGCCGTTATAAGAAGCCCAACTTTCTGTATTACTGAAAGTTCCCTGAGCTTTGGTCTGTCTGTGCCAATTTGAACTGTAGATAAGCTGACTGGCTTGGTCATCGTATTCTTTTTGGTTATGCGAAAGACTGTCCGCTTTCATGACACGAACTGTTGCAGATGAGTTAAAGCCAAGTAAGCTGCCTTCTGTTGGGTCAGACAACTTAACTTTAAAGTCAAAGACTTGGTCTTCTTGTTCTTTAAAGTCAATAGTCTGGAGCGTTACTGTCTTTTCGGTTTCCCCATCAGCAAAGTGCAAAATCTCTGTCTTGTCTTGGTAAACCTTGCCATGAACACCTGTTCCGGGCTCGGTCACCACACGGACATCTGCTGAACCTTTAGCACCGCCTACACGTTTGACAGTAACAGTGACAGTTTTACCTTTTTCAGCTTCATAGCTTGCTTGACTTAGCTCAAACATGCCCTTGCTTTTGTTATTCAAAGTATAAATCCCCTCAGTTGCAATGGCACGATTGCTAGCATTCACCAGCTTGATAGTATGAGTACCTTCTGCTAGGTTGCCTGTTTCATATACCGTTTGACTCCGTTTGCGCACGGTGCTCTGCGTATCAATCGTTGCCACTTTTTGACCATCTACATAGACATCCATCGGACCGTGTTGCGGGTCGACAGTAGACACGACATAGGCCTTAGTTCCTGTGAATTGATATTCAACGCTGGCATCTTTTTGGTTAGTCCACATAGAACTTCCGCGAACACCTTCATTTTCTTGATGCCAAGTCGTATTATTCTTATTTCCCTCAGTATTAGAATGATAATCCAAGCCCAAAGGATATCCATCTGTCTTTTCGATAGACTGAGGTGTTTTGTAGAGCGCAAAGTTGGTCAAAATCGGAGTCGCCTGAGCACCCGTAATAGTAACACGGATTCTTCTAGCAGTGACCGGCTGGCCTTGGATAAGACGGCGGTAGCCAACTGTACTGCCTTCGCCATAGCGAACCCAACGACCATTGACTTCTACGTCAATGTTGAAACCGGAAATCCGCTGACCTTTAGCAATATCTTCTTTCAACTCGACCACATCAAAACGCTTATTCTCTCCCAAATCAACTGTGAAAGAACCAGTCAAGGCATCATTTGATAGCGCCCAAGATGTCTTGTCATCACCATCAACCAGATGATTGACATTGTATTTGGCATTCTTCCGTGTAGAATCCGCTACCACACTGGCACCTGCTGCTAGATTAGTAGAATACATGTCTTTGAGCGTCTGATGAAATTCTTTTAATCTTGCAACATCAACATCTGCAAATCGTCCTTCTTTGTTAGGTGGAATATTGAGCAAAAGTGGTGTTCCACGACCGACAGACTTGAAGTAGATATCCATCAATTCACGCAAAGATTTTGGTTGCTGATTCTCATGATAGAACCAGCCTGAGCGAATGGACACATCCGCTTCCCCAACAGAATACATATCTCCAGTAGGGTCCCCATGATTCAGATAGTCTGTTGACGGATTAGCCAGAACTTTGTCGCGTTTGACCTTATGCCAGACTGGGTCACCTGCTGTGCCTTTTTCGTTCCCAATCCAGCGGACACTTGTTGGCTGAGCAGAGAAAATAGTGATGTCACCCTCTGCTTTTTTAATATATTCGAACCATTTATCAAAAGTATAAGTGACCTTCTGCGCTCCTTCTCCTCGAGCACCATCCATCCAGACTTCGACAAATTTTCCTTTGTTACCGTATTTAGGATTATCTAAAATCTCCTTGAGTTGATTGAGGTAGTATTCATTATACTGATCCTGAGTGGCAACCTTATAAGACGGATGATTGGCATCCCACGGAGAAAGATAGACCCCAAGATTCATGTCATATTTGGTCGCAGACTTAGAAACTTCTTCCAAGACATCGCCTTTACCATTTTTCCACGGACTGGCTGCGACAGTGTGATTTGTATGCGCAGACGGATAAAGAACAAAACCATCATGGTGCTTAGTAACCATAATCGTCCGTTTGAATCCTGCTTCTTTTAACACTCGAATCCATTGGTCTGTATCTAAATTAGTCGGATTAAAATTAGAAGGATTTTCACGACCATTTCCCCACTCAGAGTTGGTATAGGTGTTCATACCAAAGTGGATAAAGGCGGCTAATTCTTCTTTGTGGTAGTCCAATTGAGCCTTGGTTGGAAGTGGTCCATAATCAGCAATTTCTGTTTCCTTATTTTCAGTAGGACTTGCTACTTGAGCTGGCAAAGTGGGCTGGCTAGCTTCATTGCTAGCGGAAATTTTCGGCTGCGTAGGTTTCGGTTGAGTGACTCCCTCATTTGCCACTG
>NZ_JAPVZT010000019.1:0-15024 GCF_041432495.1 Streptococcus sp. 27098_8_73 | reverse complement strand
TCTTTAGATTGACAAGTCTTCCTGATCAATCTTGTGTGCTGTTCGATAGGCTTGGTAGAAAATGAAGACAGCCACAGCAGTCATGATGGGAACGATAACTGGGATATCCGTTTCAATAGAAGTCAATGGAGAGTTCCAGAAGAAGTGGAGAACAAAAGCTGACAAGAAATAAAATAGTCCAGCTTTAAAGTAGGCCTTTTGCGTCTTGGCAAATCGGAACATCAGGGCTAGGCCGATAGTGGTCAAAGCAGTGTAGAGCCAGTGAGAAGCTACCCCACCAGTGATACGGCCTAAGATACCAGAGATAGTGAAGGAAAATCCTTCAGGAAGGTCGGAAAGGATATAAGAAAAGTCCTCACTAATCTGAAAACCTATGCCAGCTGTAATTCCCAATAGTAAAAAGCCTTTAAGTTTTTTGACTGGCACTAGATAGACAGCGAAAGCAACCGCAAAAAGCTTAAGCGGCTCTTCAACCAGCGGAGCTGCGAGAGCATTCTCCAGATAACTAATCACTGTATTTGGAAAACTCGTGCTAACCCACTCGTGGATATAAGTATTGGCTAATCCAGACGTCCATCCAGAAATGAATAGCCCACCTAGCAGAGCAATCCCAAGGCTAAATGCAGGCGTCTGCCATTTTTTACCCAAGCAGCGAATCAAAAGTAGAGCTGGGATGATATAGAGCAGGGCCAAAAGGGCTGAAAGTCCGACAATTCCATAACCAGTACCTGACATACTACCAGTAGTATAAGCTTGCGTCTCGTATTCCAAGCCAATCGCGCTTAGAAGGAGAAAAATGAAAAG
Source organism: Streptococcus sp. 27098_8_73 (assembly GCF_041432495.1). Classification (NCBI taxonomy): domain Bacteria; kingdom Bacillati; phylum Bacillota; class Bacilli; order Lactobacillales; family Streptococcaceae; genus Streptococcus; species Streptococcus sp. 27098_8_73. The sequence goes on along the minus strand of NZ_JAPVZT010000019.1, from coordinate 14,220 downwards.
AACAATATTTTTCTTCATATAACAACTTTCTAAAATTTTATTTTCATCTTAGTATAACAAAAAAATCTAAAATAGAACTAATTTTAAGACTCATTAGAATGATTATTAATTATTGTACTAGTTGATAAACAAATAATATATATGCATCATTCTGTATCGTATTGACAATTCAACTTGATAAAACAAGTAACAAAAAAGTCCCTCATCGGGACTTTCATTGTTTATTTTTCAGCTGTAAGTGCAGCCATTGTGATGTAGTTGTATGGTTTGTTAAAGTGTGGCAAGAAGAAGAGGTCTGTCAAGGCCAACTTGTCAATTGTCACATGCTCTTGGATAGCAAGTGAGAACATGTGGATTCCCATGCTGATTGCAGAATCACGAGACACCATTTGTGCACCAAGGATTTCGCGGCTGTCTTTATCAAAGACAATCTTGATGGCAACTTCGTGGTTGTCGTGTTTGATAAATTCTGGTTTTTGAAGATCGTTAAAGCCAGTTTCAGTTGCGTTATAGCCAGCAGCTTTGGCTTTTTCAAGAGTCAAACCAGTTGAAACCATGTGAAGACCGTAGATAGAGATACCATTTGATCCTTGAACTCCGATTCCTTCCAATTCATGTCCACAAGCGTTGTAAGCACCCACGATACCCGTACGTACAGCGTTAGATGCAAGGGCGATATAGCTAGTGTCTTTACGAGCATTGTCATAAACGGTCGCACAGTCACCTACTGCATAAACACCTGGGATTGATGTTTCTTGTTTCTTGTCTACAAGGAAGGCACCGTTGCGGAAGAGTTCAATCTTACCGTCAGCAAGAGCTGTGTTTGGACGGAAACCAACTGCAAGAACAACCATGTCCACATCAAATGTTTCTTTGTCTGTTACCAAGCGTTCAACTTTACCATCACCTTGGATTGCTTTAACTGTTTGACCAAGCGCCAAGCGGATGTTGTGGTCTTCCAAGTTCTTCGCCATCATTTGAGTGAAGTCTTTGTCGTAGTAGCCGTTCAAAACAGTGTCTACGATATCCACAAGCACCACTTCTTTTCCAAGACGCTCGAAGGCTTCGGCAAGTTCTACACCGATGTAACCACCACCAACAACGGCAATACGTTCAAGGTGTTTGCTCTTGTCTTCAAGTTTTCCAATAACTTCTTCAGCATTTTGGTACAATTTAACGAATTGGACGTTTTCAAGAGTCGCTTTAAATTCGCGGTTACCCTTAACGATTTCAACGCCTTCAATTGGAGGCAAGATTGGAGTTGAACCAGTTGCAAAGATCAATTTATCATAAGACTCTTTGTGTTCTTTTCCTTCCACTTCTGCGGTCACAACTTTATTATCGTAATCAATTGAAAGTACTGGTGAGTTCATGTAAACTTTAGCGCCTTTAGCTTCCAATTTTTCTTTATCAGAATAGAAGAGTCCTTCTGGACCATCGATTTGTTCCCCGATCCAAAGTGCCATTCCACAACCAAGGAATGAAATATTTGAGTTTTGGTCAAATACCACAATTTCATTTTCATGACCAAAGTTGTCCAACATTGTATTAATACAAGCTGTACCAGCGTGGTTAGCACCAACTACAACGATTTTACTCATAGAATAATCCACCTTTAAATTTAATTTACCAAACTAGTATACCATGTATCTGTTAGCGTTTACAAGATATATGCTCAGAATTATTTTAAAATTTGGCAAATAACTTTGATTTTAGACAAAAAATTTCAATTTTTCTGAAAATATTATATATTTACAATTGTGAAAACGGTATCTTTCTGTTATACTAATAGAGAAGATTAAGAAATTTAATAGGGAAGGTTGTGATAAAAGTGGATCTTAAGTCTAGATCCATCCATTTAATGGGATCGACTATCACTATTTCGATTCTCCATGAAGATGCTGGCAGTCTTCTGGATCAAGTGTTTTCACTTCTTAGATTGTACGAAAAGCGTTTTAGTGCAAATGATGACAGCTCTGAGCTCATGCAAATCAATCACGCTGCTGGTAAACATCCCGTTTGTGTCCATCCTGATTTGTTTGAGTTGATTGAGTTGGGAAAAAAGCATAGTCTCGCTCCAGACAGTCATCTCAATATTACCTTGGGACCCTTGATTCAAACTTGGCGGATTGGCTTTGCGGATGCGAAAGTTCCCAGTCCCAAAGAAATCAAGCAAGCGCTGGCACTCACTGACCCTGAGTGTATCGAGTTAGATGCAGCTGCCTCCAGTGTTTTTTTGACAATGGAAGGCATGAAAATCGACTTAGGCGCCCTTGCCAAAGGCTATATCGCAGATAAAATCGCTACTTTTCTAAGAGGACAAGGTGTCACCTCTGCCCTCATCAATCTTGGTGGAAATATCTTAACCATTGGTCTAAATGAAAAAAATAATCGTTGGTGGCGCATTGGAATTCAAAATCCAAGTCTGCAACGGGGAAACAATCTGGCTCTTCTGTCCGTTCAGGATCAGTCTGTCGTGACCTCAGGGATATATGAAAGAAAACTGCAAGTTGACGGCAGGGTCTATCATCATATTTTTGACCGCATCACAGGTTATCCGATCAACAATCAGCTAGCTAGTCTCACGATTGTTTCATCAAAATCAGTCGATGGTGAAATATGGACAACCCGTTTATTTGGGGAAACTCCTACTTCCATCTTAGAGAAAGTCGAGCAAGAAAATGGAATCGAAGCCTTCGTTATTACAGAAAATCATCAAATTTTTTATTCATCTGGTCTCAGCCCAGAAATCTTATCCTAAATCCAGAAAGGAACCTACTATGTTAAAATTTATCGGTCTAGTTGGTACAAACTCAAAAAAATCAACCAACCGCCAACTCCTTCAGTACATGCAAAAGCATTTCGCTGATAAAGCAGAAATCGAGTTGATTGAAATCAAAGAAATTCCTATTTTCAACAAACCATCTGATATGCAAGTTCCAGAGATCGTTAAAGAAATCGCTGCGAAAATCGAAGCTGCTGATGGTGTTATCATCGGAACGCCTGAATATGACCACTCTATTCCCGCTGTTCTTATGAGTGCCTTAGCTTGGCTGTCTTACGGTATCTATCCATTACTTGGTAAACCAGTGATGATTACAGGAGCCTCTTATGGAACTCTGGGTTCATCTCGTGCCCAACTACAACTCCGTCAAATTTTGGATTCGCCAGAACTCAAAGCTTCTGTTATGCCAGGTTCTGAATTCCTACTTTCTCACTCACTTCAAGCCTTTGATAAAAATGGAGACTTGATTGACCTCGAAACCATTCAAAAATTAGACGCTCTTTTTGATGACTTCCGTTTGTTTGTTAAAATTACAGAAAAGTTATCAAGTGCCCAAGCACTTCTTCATCAAGAAGCTGAAAACTTTGACTGGGAAAAATTGTAAGAACTAGAAGGGAAAGAATCACATGAAATTTGTTGGACTTGTCGGCTCAAATGCAGACCAATCATACAACCGTAAATTACTAGAATTTATCAGAAAACAATTTAAACTGAAATTTGAATTAGAAGTTTTGGAAATTGATGAAGTTCCACTCTTTAATCAAGATGAAAAATGGGACGAATCCTTCCAACTGCGCCTTTTGTACAACCGCATCACGCGCGCTGACGGTGTCATCATTGCTACTCCTGAGCACAACCACACCATTACAGCAGCTCTCAAAAGTGTCCTTGAATGGCTCTCTTATGAGGTTCACCCATTTGAAAGCAAGCCTGTCATGATTGTGGGAGCTTCCTACTATGACCAAGGAACCTCTCGTGCCCAAGTGCATTTGCGTAAAATCTTGGATGCTCCAGGTGTCAATGCTTACACTTTACCAGGAAATGAATTCCTTCTTGGCAAAGCGAAAGAAGCTTTTGATAATAAAGGCAACATCACAAACGAAGGAACTGTTAAATTCCTTGAATCTTGCTTAGATAACTTTGTTAAATATGTTGAGGTAGTCTCAAAATTGAAAAAACCTAAACCAATTGCTCCTGAAGACTTAGATGTCACGAACCCAATCGCAACAACCATCACAGAAGTTGACCCTGACGATCCAGAATGGGTAGAAAAAGCTGCAAAAGCTGTTGGTGCTGTTTCTGGCGATACCTATGTCAAGCTTGACCATGGTATCCTGACTGTTAACCAAATCGACATGTTCTTAAAGGCTATGCCGTTTGAATTGACTTATGCAGATGATAACAACCAGTTCCTTTACTATAACAACGCTCATCAAGATCCAGACACCATGTTTGCTAAACGTGTACCATCCCAATCAGGTGGCCGTCTCTCAACCCTACACAACTCTCTTCCTGCTGCTCGCATGAAGAACGTAGAATGGGTAGTTGGTGTTCTTCGTAACGGTGATCAAGAGTATGTTCGTACAATCGTACCTGGCTCACCAGCAGGTGTTATCAATACCCATAACTACCAAGCAATGTACTATCCTGACGGTTCTTACGCTGGTATCAACGAAATCGTCTTCAACTTCCAGCCTTGGCTAGATTGGTATCTGAAAACAACTGGTCAACGCTTGGTTGGAGGAAGTGGCCCATTTGCTCCCGCAGCTGCAGCAGCCGATGCCACTTCTGGTGCTTCAGATACTGGCGGTGGTCACGGCGGTGGAGATGCCGATGCAACATCTGGCGCTAGTGCTTAATCAGAACAAAATGAAAAGAATGGATTTTCAAATCCATTCTTTTTCTTTATTTTATTTCATCTCCTTGAAGGCCTTTTCTGCTTCTTCGTTGCTGATTGCTCCAAATTGAATCTTCCCAATTTTTCCTTGGCTATCAATGAGGATTTCGGTTGGAATACTGCGAACCTGATAGGCTTGGAAGATTGCACCAGACGTGTCAAATAGAACGGGCACATCCTTATAGCCTTGTTCTTGATACCATTTTGGGAAGTCCTCAACAGACTTCTCTCCTTGGAGACCCGGTGCTACAATAGACAATATTTCAAAATCACGGTCTTTTTTACCAGCTAACTCAACCAATTCTGGCATACTTCGCTTACAAGGTCCGCACCAAGAAGCCCAGAACTTCAGATAGACTTTTTTTCCACGGTAATCAGAAAGCTTGACAGTTTTTCCATCCATCGACTGAAGAGTAAAGTCCGGTGCCTCCTGGCCAACTGCAACCTGCGATTGGACACTTGTACTGGACTGGCTTTGACTATTCATCCCCTTTTCATCAGATGAACAAGCTGATAGTGTCAAAAAAGCTATCGAAGCAACAACTAGCGAAAGAATTTTTTTCATCTTTTTCTCCTTTTATCCAAAAATTCCTGATAAAGCATTTAACTGCCCGAGCATGAGAAGGATTCCCATAAAAATAATCAAGGCTCCTCCGATTTTTTTCATCAGTCCCATATAGGGTTTGATTTTCGTAAAATAGCGCATAACGAAGCCAGAAGCTAGGGCTAAGATGAGAAACGGCAAGGCCATTCCCAACGTATACACCAATGTTAGAAGCGCTCCTTGAACTGCTCCATTTCCTCCAGAGGCAGCTAGGGCCAGAACCGAACTAAGGACAGGTCCGATACAAGGCGTCCAACCGAAGCTGAAACTAACGCCAAGCAAAAAGGCTGAAAGAAAATCATTCCGACGACTGTTCTTCTTAAATTCCACATTTTTCTGGAATTGTAACTGCCTGATATTGATCAGCTCCATCTGGTGAATTCCTAGCAAAATGATGATGATCCCCATCAGATAACGGAATTTCTCATCGTAAATCACTCTGCCTAAGAATCCTGCACCGAAGCCTAGTAGGAAGAAAACTAAAGAAATGCCAGCAATGAAACACAAGGTCTTGATCAGACCAGTCCAAGCGATCTTTCTGCCTAAAAACTTGACTTCTCTAGGCTCTTCTTCATCCAGCAAAATCCCTATATAGACTGGTAACAAGGGAAAGATACAGGGTGAGAAAAACGAGAGAATTCCAGCCAAAAAGACCGAAACAAAAAATAAACTAGACTCCATCCCAACCTCCTTTAAGATGTGTTTTCAATATTATTATAACAAACGATTTAAATTTTTCCACATTTTGCTACACTATCCTCATTTTTGTATCATTTATCGGAGAAGCCGTCTGTAAAAACACTATTTTGCTCCTAAACAAGAAAAAAAGCCGGAAAGTTTCCGGCTTGAATATTGAATGATAGCGAACTTAAGCATCTGTTACTAGCGGCAAATAAAGACAAATCTGGGTGAATTTATCTGGTTCAGACTGGATTTCCATATGGTAGTCGTCTCCGAACTGCAACCTCAAGCGTTGATCGACATTTTTCAGACCGACACCACCTAAGCGAAGGAGAGTCTGGTCCTCTGAATTTTGAAGATCAAAGCCGCGGCCGTTGTCATAGATAGACAGTATCAGTTGCCCCTCTTCTGCTTTCGACGTCACCCGAATCATGCCTTGTCGGTCAATTTCCTTGATACCATGGTAGATGGCATTTTCAACCAAAGGCTGAAGTACTAGCTTGGGCAGTTTATAATCAGCTATAGATTCATCCTCTTCAATCTCATATTGGAGCTTGTCACCATAGCGCTGCTTCTGGATAAAAAGATACTGACGAACGTGATCAATCTCATCTCTAAGAGAAATCTGTTCATGTCCTTGATTGAGCGCCAAGCGAAAATATTGGGCGAGTGACTTTGTTACCTCAACAACACGCTTGCTATCGTTAAATTCAGCCATCCAGACAATCGTATCCAAGGTATTATAAAGGAAATGGGGATTGATTTGAGCAGAGAGAGCTCGGAGCTCATAGCGGCGGACATTTTGTTCTTCTGTCTTGACAGCTTCCATTAGTCGTTCGATTTGATCCAGCATTTTATTGAACTGCTGAGCCAAGTCAACCAACTCTGGAGAACCCTTAGCTTCTGCACGCAGATTTGAGTCGCCTGCCCCAATCTTCAGAATGACTGATTGTAGATTCTGCAGAGGCTTAATCCACAAACGCAGAACAAACCAAATACCAGTCAAGCACAGCAGGAGTGCTAAAAGGCCCATTCCTACAAAAGAATAAAGCATCTGTGACTGAAGCATCTGCAATTGCTCTAATGAGGCAACACCAATTAAAGTCCAATCACTATCTGAAATATCAATCTGATAGACAAAAGCCTGCTTCTGGTCTGCATAACCATCCTTGACCGATATATAGGGCTGCATAGCTTTCATTTCCTGGCTGGATGAATAAACACTTTTCTTGGGATGATAGACAAATTCATGCTGGCTATTGACAATAAAGCTAAAGCCCTTCTTTCCTAGCTGAAGCCTATCCAGATAGGCTTTGAGACTATTGTAGCCGATATCCAGACGCAACACACCGAGATTCTGCCCTGCTTCATCCACTACTTCCTGAGTGACAGAAACAACCCACTTCTCCTTCTCAGATGACAGAGATTCTTTCCGAGCAGGGGTCAAGACAGGCATGGCTTTGGTATGAACAGCTTCCTGATACCATTTTTCATTCATCATATCAGAAGATGTCTGCATGCTGATTTGAGAATCTGTCGAGACCACGCGCCCGTCCTTGGTAACCAATACTGCCGACACCAAATCCGGATCTGTCTCAATGATGGTTTTCATCAAAGCTTGCACTGACGTTTCACTGCTTTCTTGATTCTGAGCAAACTTACGAATCGTTTCTTCCTTACTCAGTGTGGAGGTGGTTTGTTTTAACTTCTGCAAATAGGAAGCAATGAACTGTCCACTTTGCTCCATGTTATTGCGCGTCGTCCGCTCTGTCAGCTGCCGAATAGTCTGCGAGCTAGTCTGATAGTAAAGACTCCCAACAGACCCCAAAAGTAAAAGGACCAGCAGAAAAATATAGACAATCAACTGGATAAGAAGCGGATATCGTTTCATTTCTCCTCTCCTTTTTTAAACTGCCGAGGTGTCAGCCCAACCACCTGCTTGAAGCGCTGAGAAAAATAGTTCATATCGTCAAAACCAACCTGCTCTGCTATTTCATAAATCTTCAAATCTGTGGTCAGGAGTAAGAGCTTTGCTTTTTTCATCCGCTCTTGGATCAGATAATCTTGAAAGGGCAAGCCTAATTCTTTTTTGATAAGAACACTTAGGTAGGACGGACTAAACCCCAATTGGAAAGCCAAACTTTTCAGACTTAATTCTGAATCAGCTAGACGCGCTTGAATAACCTCTTCCAACTCAGAGCGCTGTCCCTGATCGACCAAGTTTTGAATCTGGGCTTTTTTACGTTCCTTATCAAGCTTGGTCTGCACCTTGGCCAACATCTCCTCAACATCATCCTTGGAAAATGGCTTGAGAAGATAGTCATCTGCACCTAACTTAATGGCCGTCCGAGCATAGTCAAAGTCATCATAGCCTGTCAGGAAAACGATATGGCACTTAGGAGCCTGGTTCCTGACTAGCTTGGCCAGTTCAAGGCCATTCATCTGTGGCATATTGATATCGGTCAGCAGGATGTCAGCAGGATTTTCCTGAAATTTCTGCCAAGCTTCTCTTCCATTTTCAGCCTGAGCAATAACTTGCATACCAAACTGTTCATAGTCTACCAAGGACGCAATCCCCTGTCTTACCAGATACTCATCCTCTACAATCATAATTGAATACACAAGATTCAACTCCTTATTTATACTGGATTTATTATAGCAAATTTTCAATCAAAATGCTCTTAAACATAATCCAAAAGATAACCGTAGCCCTTCTCTTCCATCTCAGCTTTTGGAATGAACTTAATTGACAGACTATTGATGCAATAGCGCAAGCCGCCCTTGTCCTTAGGGCCGTCAGTGAAAACATGGCCCAGATGCGAATTTCCAACCCGACTGCGAACTTCCGTTCGAGTCATGTTGAAACTCTTGTCTTCTTTGTAAGTCGCAACATCAGGACTGATAGGGCGTGTGAAACTCGGCCAACCGCAGCCTGAATCAAATTTATCCTTTGATGAAAAGAGAGGCTCGCCTGTCACCACATCCACGTAGATACCAGCATCGAACTTATCCCAATAGCGATTAGAAAAGGCCCGCTCAGTGTCATTCTTTTGTGTGACTGCATATTCTTCTGGCGAGAGCTTAGCCTTAATCTCTTCATCGCTAGGCTTAGGATAGCGACTAGCTTCGATAACAGGATAAGCAGCTTGATTGACATCGATATGGCAATATCCATTAGGATTCTTTTTTAGGTAATCCTGATGATAATCTTCTGCCTTGATAAAGTTTTTCAGAGGTTCTTTTTCGACAGCTAAAGGCTTATCATATTTCTTAGCAACTTCATCAAAAACTTGATTGATGGTATTCAAATCTGCTTCATCCTTATAATAAACTCCTGTCCGATACTGGGTCCCCTGATCATTTCCCTGCTTGTTTTTAGAAGTTGGGTCAATGATGCGGAAATAGTGAAGTAAGATTTCTTTGAGAGAGATTTTTTTGGCGTTATAGGTAATTTTTACCGTCTCAGCATGGCCAGTTTGGGAGACCAATTCATACTTGGTCGTGTCGCCCTTACCATTTGCATAGCCAGACTCAGCATCAATTAAACCTGGCACGCGAGAAAAGTACTCTTCTACTCCCCAAAAACAGCCGCCAGCCAGATAAATCTCCCGCTTGTCCTCTTCCTTGACATCTTCTTTCTTCTGTTTAGTCACTTCTGTCTTGCTCATAGAGGCTTTCTTGATTTGCTCAATATTGGCCTGAGATGGGTTAATAGACATGGAGCCCTTGATTAAGAAAAATAGACCAAAACAGGCGAGCAAGCCAAACAAAACCAGAAAAATCTTCCATTTGCCTTCCATGTTCATTGCTCCTTTCTACTTGATTTCCTTTAGTGTTTTTTCAATATCTTCCTTGCTCATATAGCCCACATGAGTTTTAGCAAGTGAGCCATCACTATTGATAAAGAGAGCAGATGGATACGAGCGAATCCCGTATTCTTTCAGCAATTCTCCCTTGGTGTCCATGAGAACTGGGAAATCTTTGTAATCCAAAGACTTGTACCATTCCTTGAAATCATCAGCAGACTTTTCTCCATTAAAAGTCGGAGACACTACTGACAGGACAACATAATCTTTTCCAGACTGCTCCTTAGCCAAATCATTGGTATCTCCAAGAGTGGATAGACAAATAGAGCACCAAGATGCCCAAAACTTTAGATAGACTTTCTTGCCTTTGAAATCAGACAGCTTGTAGGTCTTGCCGTCCACTCCTTGCAGACTAAAGTCCTTAGCCATTTTTGTAGCTTGGTTAGAATTTGACTTGCTAGTCATAGAACTTTTATCATTTTTAGAAGCTTCCGAATTCATTTGCTGATTTGAGCAAGCTCCCAATAAGCCGACACAAAGCAGACTGGCAGTCAAAATCGATAGTTTCTTCATTATTTTCTTTCCTTTCAAAATAAGGAGAAAGCCGACAAAACTGACGACTCCCACCCTTATTGATAATTTTATTTATCAGATGACATCTCTGATGAATCTTTCATGTCAGACTTAGTGTCGGACATCATGGAAGAGTCCTTCATATCATCCTTTTTCATCTTGTCATCAGACATGCTAGAGTCTTTCATATTCTCCTTCTTCATGTCATCTTTTTTCATATCGTCTTTCTTCATCATACTGCTGTCATCCATCTTTTTCATATCTGAATTTGACTTTTGACTGGAGCAAGCAGCCAAGGCAAAGATACTAAGAGTAGCCATTGTAAGGGTAGCGATTTTTTTCATGATATTTCTCCTTTAATTATATAATATTTATCCAAATAATGACGCTAAAGCGTTTAGATTTCCAAGCATTAGCAAAACTCCCATGAGAATGATGAGTGCACCGCCGATTTTCTTAAGCGTTCCCATATAAGGTTTGAGTTTCGCAAAGCGCTGTAATACCCATCCGGAAGCCAAAGCCATAGCTAGAAAAGGGAGGGCTAAGCCAAGTGTATAAACCAACATAAGCAAGCCTCCCTGAAGAGCGCCGTTACCGCCAGAAGCAGCAATTGCTAAAACAGAGCTCAGAACAGGTCCCACACAGGGCGTCCAACCAAAGCTAAAGGTGATACCCAAGAGAAATGCGTTAAGAAAATCACTTCTTTTACTATTCTTTTTAAGTTGGATGCTCTTTTGCTTTTGCAGTTGCTGGATATTGATGATTCCCATCTGGTGGATTCCCAGTAGAATGACAATCCCGCCCAGAACATAGCGAAACCAGGGGGCATAGAGGACTTGCCCTAGAGCGCCAGCTCCGTAGCCCAAAACCAAAAATACAGTAGATAAACCTGCTATAAAGCAGAGAGTCTTAGCCAAACCATACCAAGAAAGATCCCTTCCCATAAACCGAACCGTTTTCTGCTGTTCTGAATCTAGCAGAATTCCCACATAGACTGGCATAAGCGGTAAGATACAAGGGGAGAAAAAGGAAAGAATCCCCGCCAGAAAAACAGAAATAAAGAACAAAAAACTTGTTGCCATTTCAAAAACCTCTCGATCATTTTTCTGACTCTAGTATAAAATAAAAATCCCCCTAAAAATAGGGAGATCGATTTGAAAAAACTTGAATTTGGTTTTATCTTTGCTAAATCAAGAGTTAAAAATATTTATCACTTATTGTGGATTTATGTTAAGTTGAGAGCAAATGTAAAAGTGCTTCCTAGGCCACACTGGCTTTCGACCGTTATTTCCCCACCCAGCTGATGAGCCAATTCACGCGCAATAGCAAGACCCAGACCATGCCCACCTGTCTTCATATTACGAGATGTTTCCACACGATAAAGGCGTTTGAAAATCTTATCCAAATCCTCAGGAGCAATACCCTGTCCTTCATCTTTTACACTTATTGTCAAGATTTGCTCAGTTAATTGAGCCACAACCTCAATTTTAGTTCCAGGGTCTGAGTACTTAAAGGCATTATTTAGCAAGTTGACCAAGATACGGGAAAGTTTATCGTAATGGCTCTTAATTTTCGCTGACTCAGGAGACACTTGAATGTAGATGTCTCGCTCCTCCTGCTCAATCAATAGTTGAAATTCACTCATAGCCTCAATCAATAGCTGATCTATAAAGACTATTTCGGCTTCTCCATCTGATTCTATTCGAGGCTGGGCATTAAGAGTCAAAACATCCAATTCTTCCACCAATTTATTCAAGCGCTCTGTCTGACGGCTAATCGTGGTCAGGTAATGAATCTGCTCCTCTTCTTCTATGACTCCATCTAAAATCCCCTCCACAGTCGCCTGAATAGAGGTAATGGGAGTTTTAATATCGTGAGAAAGCTGGGCAATCATCATTCCCTTTTCTCGTTCACTTTCATCAAGCGACTCAAACGTTTCTTGCAAATTATGCGACATATCGTTAAAAGCCTGACCCAACTCTTGAAATTCAATAGGGCCCTTGGCGTCAATCTCTGCACTAAAATCCTTGTCAGCTATATTCTGAGCCTGTTTTTTCAGATGCCGAAGGGAAGAAAATACTGGCGATAAAAGAAAGAGACTGACTGCCGCCCCTATAAAACTAGCAATCAAGGTCATTCCAACTAGGAAATAAATTTCACTTTTTACAATCAACATTCGCTGGACTGCCCAGAAAACGAGTAAAATCGTTAGTAGGCTAGAAATTAGGTACCCTACTAGAATGTAACTTTTTAATTTCATTTTATACCTCGTGCTCCTTCCATTTTATACCCCAGACCCCAGACAGTTTTGACGGCAGGAGTGTCTGAACTGGCATACTTGGTCAATTCCTGTCTCAGAGCATGTATATGAACATTAAGGGTATTGGTATCATCTACGAAGTCTTCCTGCCACACCTTTTCGTAAAGCTCCGTCTTTGAAAAAACTCTCTCAGGATTACTAGCTAAAATCCAGAGCAGTTCAAAGGATTTCACTGTTAATTCCAAAAAATGCTCTCCGATGCGAGCCTCATGAACCGCATGATTCATCACCAAATCACCGAGCTCAATTTGTTCGATCTCGCCTCCACGATGCAGTCGGCGCAAGATATTATTGACCCTTAGAACTAGCTCACGCGGACTAAAAGGTTTGGCTATAAAATCATCTGCTCCTAAGCTCAAACCGTAAATTTTGTCTTGATCGCTAGTCTTAGCCGTTGTAAAAAGAAAAGGCTGATCAGGTGCTATATACTGAACCTCACTGATAAAGTCATAACCGTCCATATTCGGCATCATGATGTCTGTGATGATCAGGTCAACAGATTTCTTTCTGAAAAGATCTAACCCCTCCATGCCATCTCGAGCCACTAAAACATGGTAGCCATCCTGCATAAGATAGCGCTTTTGAATATCTAGAATATCCATCTCATCATCAACGAGTAAAATTGTCTTTCCCATTTGCCAATCTCCTGATAAAAACAGTGTTATACTGGCTTTAGTATAACACTATTTTTAGTAATTTTTAAATGATTTAAACCTTAATCTTTTTGTTTTTCTTTCAAACCTAGAAGGCTAAGAATTCCTGCCAAAGCTAGTCCTAAGAAACCAATGGCAGCTGTAGCTGTTTGAGCTTCACCAGTTGTGGGTAACGTAGCCTTATCATTTTTTTCATCGTATCTGCCATCGGCTTAGAAGTTGGGTGTTCCCCCTTCACATCAGTCATGCGATGATCTACTTCCTTCGTACCCTCAGCTGTACTCATAGAATCTGTTGCAGAAGGCTTCTTATTCATCTGACCTTCTTGAGATGGTGTTGTAGAAGGTTTCATATTCATTTGACCTTCTTGAGATGGTATTGTAGCCATTTCTTTTCCACGAAGCTGAATCGTTACTTGACGAGTCGCGATAAGATTTGTCAAATCTGCTTTGCCATCTTTGGCACCATAGACCTTGACAGTAGCTTGGTAAGTGTGAGTTCCGTTAACACGAAGTTGGTCAAGAAGGGCTTGTCCGTCTTTACCTGTAGTATTGCCGTTCAAATCCACTTCGTAGAAGTATTGACCTTTCGCCAAGCCTTCAAGTGGCAAGAGAGCTGGATTTTTAGCTGTGCCGTTGTCTGACCAAGGAGCCTTGTCAGAAGATTTGAGCAAGAGACGCGTCAACATACCATCTCCACCGAAAGCTTCATACGGAATGACTTGATTGACACCAGCCAAGAATGGACCGGGAACGTTCGCTTTTTCTAAATAGCTGGCTGGGACATCAATATGGTCTTTGATATTTTTAGTGACTGAATCTTTGACTGCTTCTTTTGAAACAAGGCCGTTCAAGTTAACAGTTACATTTTTTGTAGCTACGAGATTGGTTAAATCTGCTTT
>NZ_JAPVZT010000018.1:0-17686 GCF_041432495.1 Streptococcus sp. 27098_8_73 | reverse complement strand
ACCACAAATTGTTGGTCCTTCTTATCATCGTTATCGAAGGTCTTAGGTCCCTTGAACTCATCGTTCACCACTTCGTAGCCCTTGTCTGTCAATTCTTTCAGACGAGTTGCGTAGTTAGTAGTTCCAATTGGCTCACCTGACTTACCGCTTTCAACGACCTTACCAACTTCCTTGTTGTTATCATCTTGGTCTACGAAGGTGATAATCGCTTTTTGACCATCTTTAACGTAGTTGATTGGTGTATCCTGAGTTGGATCACTTGGAATTGGTGGTGGGTTGTAACCCTTGCTTGGATCGCTCGGATCTTTCGGTGTCAATGGTGTTGTGCCATCTGGGCCTACTGGTGTAGTACCTGGTACATTTGGTACAACTGGAAGATCAGTACCTGGTTTTGTTGGATCTGTTGGATCGTTTGGATATGGAAGGTTTGGTACTTTTGGAAGTCCGTCTGGTACGTTTGGTACGTATGAACCGAGCTTCTTGTATTGTACAACTTCTTCGCTGTTAGCATCGCCAGCTTTCACTGTCTTCGCTGCTACATTGGCCTTATCTGCCACGAATCCAGTTACGACTGGTGTAGCTTCTTGGGCCAATTCTTTCGTAGCTGGTGTCCATGCTGTGAAGGTCTTTTCACCAGTTACAGCATTTATTTTACCAGTACGTGTGAAGGTTGCTTCTTGAGTGACAGGAGCTTTCAGAGCTGGACGACCCGCTGTTTGACCATCTGCGTATTGATACTTGATGGTACGTGTAACCTTGCTGTTCAAATCAGCTGGATTCGTATTGTCATCCAAGCGTGGTGTTACAACAACTGTCCAAGTTTGGTCTTTTGTCTTATCGTTATCGAACTTCTGACCATTTGGTTGAGTGAAGCCATCACTTACAAGAGTGTAACCAGCTTGTTTCAATTGTTCGATACGAGATGCTGTTGAGTAAGCTACTGGCTCACCTGACTTACCAGCTACAGAGTCTGTATAAAGAGTCTTAGCTTCAACGCCATTCTTACCATCTGTTACGTACTTAATAGAACCACGTTGTTCATCCAAGTTGTAGTTGACAACTTCAACTGAATCTCCAGTAGTAGGGTCAACAGTTACACCTGGAACTTTTGGTTTATCTGGGCTATAGCCTGTAATAGCAGGAGTGTTTACTTCTGGAAGATTAGCATTTGGTTTATCCCAAGCACCAGGAGTTTTCTCACCTGTCACCTTGTTAACAGAAACTGGACGAGTAAACGTTACTGGTTGAGTAACTGTTGGAGGAAGCGCTGGGCGACCTTCTGTTACACCATCACCATATTGGTATTGAATAGTCCGAGTAACATTTTTCGTTTCTTGGGTTGTTTCAACAACTGGAGTAACGACAACTTTCCAAACTTGGTCTTTTGTCTTATCGTTATCAAACTTCTGACCACTTGGTTGAGTGAAGCCATCACTTACAAGTTTGTAACCTGCTTGTTGAAGTTGAGCGATACGGCTAGCAGTTGAATAAACAACATCTTCACCTGATTTACCTGTAACACCGTCTGTATAAAGAGTCTTAGCTGGAACACCGTTTTGTCCATCTGTTACATACTCAATGATACCGCGTTGATCATCTTGGCTGTAGCTTACTACTTCATCTTCGTTAGGAGATGTAGGAGTAACAGTTGCAGCTGGAACGCTTGGTTTGTCTGGAGTGAAACCAGTAACTGCTGGAGAATCAACTTTTGGAAGTTCTTCACTTGGCTTGTTCCATTGACCAGGAGTTTCAACACCTGTCACCTTGTTCACAGAAACTGGGCGAGTAAATGTTGTTGTTTGAGTAACTGGGCGAGGAAGTGCTGGACGACCTGTGGTTACTCCATCCTTGTATTGGTAACGAACGTTACGAGTAACATCTTTCGTTTCTTGTTTTGTCTCAATACGTGGAGTAAGAACAACTTCCCATGTTTGATCTACATTGTTATTACTGTCAAATCTTTGACCGCCAGCTTTAGTAAAGCCGTCGCTAACAAGATCATAACCCAACTGTTTAAATTCGTTGATTTTCGCAGTTGTTGTATAGTTTACAGGTGTATCTGACTTACCAGTTACGTTGTCTGTGTGAAGGGTCTTAGCTGGAACACCATTTTTACCATCTGTACGGTAAACGATGCTTCCCTTTTGATCTGCAGCTGAATAGCTTACAATTTCACGCCAACTTGGATCTGTTGGAGCAACAGAGGCTGAATTTACACGTGGTTTGTTTGGTGTAAAACCTGCTACTTCTGGGCTATCAACCGCAGCAACATTTTGACGGCTAGGTGTCCAGTTGCCGTATGTCTTCTGACCAGTTACTGGATCTTCTGATACTTGACGAGTAAATTGAACTGTTTGTTCAACTGGTTGTGGAAGAGCTGGACGATTTCTAGTCACACCATCTTCATATTCGTAAGCGATTGTACGAGTAACGTCTTTTGTTTCAGTTGTTACTTTTGGATTATTCTTACGGTATGAAACGATTTCACGCCAGCTTGGATCTGTTGGTGAAACAGTAGCTGAATTTACACGAGTTTTATTTGGTGTAAAGCCTTGAATTGCTGGTGTATCAACCGCATCTACAGTTTGACGAGTTGGTGTCCAGTTACCGTATGTCTTCTGACCAGTTCTTGCATCTTCTGACACTTGTCGTGTGAATCGTACATTTTGTTGTACTTCACGTGGAAGGGCTGGACGACCTGAAGTCACACCATCTTCATATTCGTAAACAATTGTACGAGTAACATCTTTTGTTTCTGTTGTTACTTTTGGAGCATTCTTGTCGTAGTAAACCGTTACATCACTTGGAGTAGAATTTGGATTTACTGTAACTCCTGGAACAGTTGCTGTATCTGGAGTATATCCTGGGACATCTAGAGAATCTACAGGTGCAAAATTCTTAGATGCAGGACTCCATGGACCTGGTCTACCACCTGTCACAGTCCGAGTGAACTCAGCTGTTTGAGTGTAAGCTGGCGGAAGTGTCGGTCCTGTCACACCTGGTTTATATTTATAATAAATAGTACGAGAGACTGTCTTCTTCTCTGTCTTAACATCTGTAGCACCTTTACGGTAAACGTAGGTTACTGTACCGTTGGTACCCCAGTCAGCCAGAGTTCCTGAAGGTGGCAAGCTACCTCTCTTCATTCCAATGAAACCATAGCCAGGGATTGTTTTTTGTTCAGTAGTATAAGGCTTACTTTTAAAAGCACCTTGTGGATAAGTTACTGAGCCTTCAGCGATTTCTCGACCTTGCTCATCTTCATAACGTACGTCGACAGAGGCACTTTGATAAAAGTCGAAGCGTTTGATTTGGAACTGTTGCAAGTTCTTGTAGTTACCAGTCGTCGCCGTAACCACCATGGACATCAGTTGTTCTGGAGTAGAAACCTTCTTCTTCCATTGCTTGATACCAAGATTACTTTCGTAAGAGACAGTTAATTCCTTGGTTACACCGTCATACTGGATAGCAAATCTGTGGAAACGACCATCTAGGTCACTTGAGTCCAGACGTTGAGCACTACCAGCATCTGTCTCAGCCCACCAACGATCATATTCGCCACCAGTAAAGATACCACCACCACGAACTTTTTTATGAGTGGTATTTACCCAAGCACCGAATTGTCCCAGACGAGGGTCTTCCGCCCAACCATATTGGAAAGAGTCCGTGTTGCTAGTATCAAAACGATTTCCTTTCGGTGGCGTGAAGACGTTCCAGAAAGTATCCAGCTTGAAACCAGTCGCATTACGCAAACCACCGATACCAAGGTTACCACCATCGGCACCTAGGTCTGTTGTATTCCCTGTATGGAAAGCAAAACCGATACCATCGGCACCATAACGTTCTTGAGTCTTATCACCAAGGTTAACTCCACCAGTCAGCTTGAAGCTTTGGTTCATATTGATCTTACTCTTCAGACTGAAGTTACCTGTCTTAGAGGTTTCATCTGGAGTAAGGGTCACGATACCATCATATGAATTATAGGTAGCTGAACCATTCAATCTGAAGTAGTCAAGGAAGTTTTCTTTTGTTACAGTTGTCTTCCCTGTTTGTGGGTCAAACGAACGGAAGCCACTTTCTCCTGATTTACGGAAATCAGCGTAACCTTTATTTACTTCGCTTTGAGCAGCTGCTAATGTTGAATTAGCTTCACTTTTGGCTACTGCATTTGCTGCTTGGCTAGCTGTTGCTAAACTTGCTGCTTGGCTAGCTGCCTTTTCAACTGATACCTTAGCAGGTTCTACAGCAGCAGTTGATTCTGTAGCTGCTTCAGATGAAACCGCAGTTGACTCTGCAGTAGCTGAAGTAGCTGGGCTCACTCGAGCCTCAGACTGAGTTGCAGCGGTTGATTGGCTAGTCGCTACTGAAGCTTTAGACACTTGTGAAGTAGCCTCTTTTAAAGTTGCTTCACTTTTTGAAGCAACTTCTGATTTAACAGTTTTTTCTTCTACTTTGCTTGATAGGTCTTCAGCAGAGGTAGAAGATGCTGTAGATGCTGCACTTGAAACTGCGTTACTTTCAGCGACAGTTGCTACGGTAGAATTCTTTTCTATGGCCGACTCGGAGTCAGAATCATTCGCTCCCGAATCTTCTCCTGAATCTGGCACAGAAGTCGTTTTCTCCGTAGAGGTGCTTGAAGAATCCGTCTTAGCTAACGTATCGGCTGAAACGACATTCCCCCCAAAGAACATGAAAGCTGCGACTGCTACAGAAGCCACGCCCACATTAAACTTACGGACTGAGTATCGAAGTCGTTTCTCAGCACTCGCACGGTTTAATCTGCGTCTCGCATTTTTATCCATGAACATCTCTCCTTTTTAAAATATAGTTCAACCACCTATTACTCAACACCTTAACACCTGAGCAGCAAAGTATTTTATAACATATGATTGGTGGTTATAATGCCAAAAGTTTGGACATCAAACCATACCAATAATTATACCGCTTTTTTCCTATTATATCAAGGATTTTACTATCTAATTTTTTTCTGTAACAAAAGTGTAATATCATATTATGGGGATAGGAAAAAGCTTTAACCACGCCGTTTCAAGAGAATGAAAGCAACAAAAATAATCTTTATAGTTTGATAACCAAAACAAAATAAAAAAGAGCCCCCACAGGGCTCTATTCAACAAAAATCGGTCATAAAACCCGACATTTGAGATAGAAAATCTATTTAGGACTCTCTTTATTTTTATTGAAATTCTGCTTCGACTCGGTAAATAACCTGGCCCTTGCTAGAGAATTTTTGTTCATATTCAGTCAAGACATTGCCTTCAAAGTCACTGGCATGAAGATCCAGCCAAACACCTTTGAGAACCATGCCATACTGCGAAAAGCTGACCAGGCTGTATTCGAACAAGCCACGGTTGTCCGTTTTGAAGTGGATTTCACCTTTTTCTGGCAAAATTTGCTTGAAGGTATCTAAGAAAGACTTATAGGTCAAGCGACGTTTTTCATGCCGTTTCTTAGGCCATGGATCAGAGAAATTCAGGTAAAGTCGGTCAATTTCTCCATCTGCAAAATAGTTGGTCAATTCCGAACCATCCACCCAGAGCAACTTAATATTAGGTACATCAGCTGCCAAAACCTTGTCCAAGGCGTAACTAAGGACAGACTTCTGAATGTCAATCCCGATGTAATTGATGTTTGGATTAGCCTTAGCCATCCCTGTAATGAAAGCCCCTTTACCGCTTCCGACTTCAACGTGGATAGGGTGGTCATTACCAAAAATTTCCCGCCATTTTCCCTTGGCATCAACTGGATTTAGAACCACATAGTGGGGGTTAGCCTCTAATAACTCTGTTGCTCCCTTACGATTTCTTACTCTCATCTTACCTTTCCATACTTAGAACGGAAGTTGCGTAAGGCGTAGATCTCCCGGTTCACATTTTCTAAATCATTGTTTTCGTAATATTTAGCAATCTGCATCAGATAAGAGTATTGACCAAACCAATACAGTTTTTTGATAACCTTGTCATTGTACTTATAACCATAGTAGGTTAGCCACTCCTGCCAATTGGTATCTGGGATATAGTGACTCAATATATGAGCAACATCCAACATTCTGTCCGTCAAGCGAACCGAATCCCAATCCACCAAATAAATCAAGCCACTGTCCGTCTGAAACCAGTTGCTATGACGCACATCACCATGGACAATCGTCGCATAGTCCTCACGAAAAGCAGGTACCGTTTGCCGCAAATCCCGAATAATAGATTGCAGGTACTGATTGTTCCTCAAAACGACCGGCGCTTGATTGAGCCAGCTATTGATTAAATCGATCGGCGTTTCCAAAATATAACCCAATTTAGCCAACTGAGTCATCAGAGGCCGCGACCGATGCAAACGCGTTAAAATATTGATCACTTGCTTTTTAGACATATCATTAGGTGTTAAAATGGCACCTGAAAGCCATTCTTGCCCGCTCATGACATTGCCATCTGGCAAGCGTCGACTCCACAGAAGTTGCGGAGCAATTTGTTCTCTGGCTAAGCCTGCCAGAATCGGGGTCGTATTCATCTTGACGAAAACTCGCCCCCCGTCTGGATAAGTTCCCATATAGGCCTTTCCGCTCTTACCAGCTATTGGTGTCAGGGCTAGCTCGTTATCAACCAAGACCATGATTCCCCTCCTTAAAAAGTTTCCTCACTATTTTACTAATTTTCATTCTTTTAGTCAACCAATCTTTTTAGTTTATATGGCAAATAGACTAGATACAAAAAGATTGTCGCTCCAAACATTGCTAACACTGCTATCTTATCTTGGAAAAAGAGCACTGCCACTAGCGTTTCAAAAAGCAAAACACTATGTCCAATCCCTGTAATAACCTGTCTTGCTCCCTTGATTTTAGACTTGCTATCCAGCGGGAAAAGCTTAGTTAAATACTGATAATCAAGGGCTTCATACAAGGCCAATAACTGAAAAAGCAAAAGATAGTTGAAAAGGACGACAAAACCTGCAGCAATCCAAGACTGGCTGACGAAGACAATCGTTAAGAGGGCTAAAAGTAGAAGACGCAAGGTCAGAGGGAGTAAATCGCCATTGCGAAGATAGGAGCGTAAAAACATATTTTGCCAAGTCTTAGCATGGGTCTTAGGAAAAAACCTTGTCAACCCGTCCAAGTAAGCCCTTCTTTTGACACTATTAGAAATGCCTTTCACATTTGTAAAGAGGGCAAAGAAACGAAGAACTTTCTGCTTGCGGCCTTCCTCAGCTGCGATTGCATATTGCCAATTGAGACGGTCAGACAAGAAAAAGCGACGCCCCTTGAACTGAAAGACCAGCCATTTTAGCAATAACATAAGGAGGCAGTACAGCCCAAAACCCCATATTGGCAAACCTAGAGCCAAAAACAGCGGCGCTAACAAAACCAGCAACAAGGTTTGCAGCAGGCCAAAGAGAATATACGAACGCTGGATTTGTCCCTTGACAAACTCAATGACTGCCTGCTCCTGCACTAGCAAAAAGAGCATATCTGGCTTTTCCAGGTAGGTTGCGATATTCCCAAAAGGAAGAATGACCACAGAAAACAAGACTAATCCTGCTATGATTGGCCAAGAACGACTAGGAAAATTCCGCAGCAATTGATTGTACTGAACCGCCAGAAATCCGAGAAAAATCAATAGAAACAGGACAAAGTGATCATTGAGAACATAGCGCAGATACTTCAGACAGCGCTGACGGAAATCCTGCTTGCGTTTAGCAAATACTTCTTTCATAGCGCAGCCTCTTCCGTCAAAGCCAGATAGATGTCATTGAGACTAGCTTCCGGCATCTGAAATTGCTGCCGCAACTCAGCTAGATTGCCCTTAGCACGCACCTGCCCTTTATGCAAAATCACAAAGCTATCACACATCTTCTCAGCTGAATCTAGAACGTGGGTACTCATGAGGATGGACTTGCCTTTTTTCTTTTCCTCATCCAAAAGCTGGATAAGGTCTGCAATAGCCACTGGATCCAGCCCCAAAAAGGGCTCATCCACGATAAAAAGACTAGGATCTACCACGAAAGCACAGATAATCATGACCTTCTGCTTCATCCCCTTAGAGAAATGCACTGGAAACCAGTCCAACTTATCCTTAAGTCGAAAGATAGTTAAGAGGCGCTCCACGCGCTCAAAAGCGACTTCCTGCTCAATATCGTAAGCCATAGCTACCGTCTCAATGTGCTCGCGCAGGGTCAATTCTTCGTAGAGACTAGGCGTTTCCGGAATAAAACCGATCTTCTTACGGTAAGCGCTGGGATTTTCTCCCAGCTGCAAACCATCAATCCGAATTTCTCCCTTGTAAGGTGTCAATAAACCGATAATTTCATTGATAGTCGTGGATTTACCAGCACCATTGAGACCAATCAAACCAACCAACTGGCCATTGCCCACTTCAAAGCTGACATCCTTTAAAACCGGGATATTTACATAACCACCCGTAAGCTCTTTGATTTCTAACATATTTTCTCCAAATCTGTTATAATAGTTCTTATATTATAACAAAATCTAGCGAATAGAGGTATCATTTATGGCTGATTGTATTTTTTGTAAGATTATCGCAGGGGAAATCCCGTCTTCTAAAGTTTATGAAGATGACCAGGTAGTTGCCTTTCTAGACATTTCCCAGGTCACTCCAGGCCATACTTTGGTCGTTCCCAAGCAGCATTTCAGAAATCTTTTGGAAATGGATGCAGACAGTGCTAGTCAGCTCTTCGCTCGTGTCCCAGACATCGCCCGCAAGGTCATGAAAGCAACAGGCGCCAAGGGCATGAACATCCTTAACAACAACGAAGAAATTGCTGGACAGACGGTCTTTCACACCCATGTCCACCTAGCTCCTCGCTATGAAGAGACAGACGGTTTACAAATCAGCTTTGAAACCCACGAACCAGATTTTCCAGCCTTAGCTCAATTGGCTGAAAAGATTGCTCAAGCCTAGGGAGGAACTATGAAATTTTCAAATCTCATGCTTTTCACAGGCGCAGCCTGGGCCAGCTACCATTTGGTCAAAAATCGGAAGACAATTAGCCAAGAAGTCGTCGAAACATCCGATATCTTGGATAAAATTCAAGATAATTTAGCTAACATCCAGCACAATCTCGCCATTATCCAAGAACAGCGAGACAATATCAAGGAAATGGCTCAGGACTTGACTTATAAATACAAGATTTTCGAAAAACAAGCCCAAGCTCAAATTTCACAAATACAGGATATCTGGCAATAGAAAACTTTCTCATAACAACAAAAGGTTAGACAATAATTTAAGTAAAGGACTTAGTTCTGCATTGCACAGGGCTGAGTCCTTTCAATTTGACTTCAACTCGTTTGTTGTTGTGGTAATCAATGTAGTTCACAATAGCTTGTTCCAATTGATTAAGTGACTGAAACGTCTTCTCATAACCATAAAACATCTCAGACTTAAGAATTCCCAAGAAGGACTCCTTCATACCGTTGTCAGGACTATTCCCCTTGCGTAACATGGATTGCTGAATCCCCTTACTCTCTAAAAATTGATGATAAGAAATGAGTTGATATTATCAGACTTGGTCTCTGTAAAGAATGGTATTTCTCTGTAAATGCTTCCTCCAACATAGTTTTTACTTATTCCAAGTTCGGTGAGCGAGTAATTTCGACAATCTTTAGAAGAATATCAAAAGAAAACTCAATTAGCAATTCTTGGATAATTTCCGTTTTTCTTCTCTCTTTTCCTTCTTCAATTGAAATTTTATAAACATTTTTAGAACAGCATCCTCCGTTCTTAGGCATTCATTTTCTGCTTTAATACCTTTTGGTTATGCCTCACCTCTTCTCAGGTTTTCTTTGGTTTACGCCCCATTATAACTGGGCCACAGGTATCTTCAACCAAGTCATATATATAGCCAAATCAATCCTTGATTCTACCTGTCAAAGGAAGTAATCTTTTGGGGCAATTCGTCTATCGTATAGAAACTATATTAGAGACGATTATAATCTTATTTTTCTTTGTGAAACATGGAAAGCACCTCGCAACTCTTCTTATATTTTTTATGTAACTTTACACAAAGAAAAGCTCTTAGAAACTGGTGTTCTAAGAACTTTGTCTTCAATCTAAATCGAAGCCTAGGGCTTCTTTCTTAACTTAATTCTGCCAAAATCGCCTTCAGTTGCTCCTTCGTATGAACACCGGCTACTTGCTTAACGACTTGACCGTCTTTCTTGAACAGAAGGGTAGGAATGGACATAATGCCGAATTCACGGGCAGTATTTGGATTTTCATCCACATCCATTTTAAGGATTTTCAGTTCGTCTTCATGAACTTCCCCTGCCAACTGCTCCAAGATAGGCGCCTGCATACGGCATGGACCACACCATGTTGCCCAAAAATCAATCAGAACCAGTCCGTCTTTTGTTTCTTCAGCGAATGTTGCATCTGTAACTGCTGCTACCATAAATCTTCTCCTTTGAATAGCTTACTTTTGATAATATTGTACACCAAACCCAGAGGAAAAGAAAATATTTGCTACGGAGTACCCGATGCTTCCCTACTTAAAGATTACAATCGTCGCGCCACTGCCACCAGCATTTTGCGGTGCATAGCCGAAGGACTTGACCTGCTTGTTGCGGCGGAGGTATTTTGTCACCCCTTCACGGATGACACCCGTTCCGATACCGTGTATAATATCCACCTGAGCCATGTTATTGAGAAGGGCCTGATCGATAAAGGCATCGAGTTCTTCCATGGCCTCTTCATAGCGTTTGCCACGCAGATCCAATCTGGCTCTTGGACCTTTGGTATTGGTTCGCTTGACCACATTGACCTGCTTGCGCTTAGGTTGCTGCTCCTTTTCAGCCTTGAGTAAGTTGAACTCCTGCTCTTCTAGTGTCATCTTGATAAGACCGACCTGAGCTTCCCAGCGTCCGTCCTTGAGCTGCTTGACCAAGGTTCCCCGCTGACCATAGCTGGTGACTATGATATCATCTCCCACCTTGGGCGCCCGATTTTTCTTGGCCTGCTTGAGCACCTTATTCTTTGATAAATCAACCGTTTCTGGTGCCAACTTTTTAAGCTGAGCCTTGGCTTCAATAATCTCATGCGGTTTGAGACTGGACTTAGCATGGAGATTTTTGAGAATGCTCTCACTCTCTGACAAGGCCATATCCACGATTTCCTGGGCTTCCAAGCGTGCCTTATTGAGCTCGGTTTCCTTTTCTCTGTTAAACTCATTGTAAAGTTTTTTTAGGGCTCGGTTAAATTTGAGATTTTCCTGCTCCACCTCGCGGATATTATCCAAGCGCTTGCGGCTTTCCAGCGTCTGCTCTTCTAAGCGCTCAATGATTCGATTGACATCACTGTCTGTGTCAGTCTGCTCTTGGGCGTGGCCAACGATAACTTCCGCTAAGCCCAAACGCCGGGCAATTTCAAAGGCATTAGAGCGGCCAGGCACTCCCTGCATAAAGCGATAGGTCGGCCGCAAACTATCTGTGTCAAATTCCATGCTGGCATTTTCCACCCAGTCCGTCTCAATCCCATAGGCTTTGAGCTCAGGATAGTGGGTCGTCGCCATTGTTTTAATCTGCCTTAGCCGCAAATCTTCCAAGATAGCAATAGCCAGAGCTGCACCCTCTTGCGGGTCAGTCCCAGCTCCCAGCTCATCCAACAGAACCAGACTCTCGCTATCAACCTGCTCTAAAATAGAGACGATATTGGTCATATGGCTAGAGAAAGTCGACAGGCTCTGCTCAATCGACTGCTCATCACCAATGTCTGCAAAAATCTGACTGAAAATCCCGACGCGGCTACCCTTGTCCGCCAAAATTGGCAGACCTGACTGGGCCATGATCTGAGCCAAACCCAAGGTCTTCAGCATGATGGTCTTACCACCTGTATTAGGCCCGGTAATGACAATCTCTGTCAAGTCTGGCCCGAAATGTAGGTCATTAGCCACTGCATTCTCAATCAGGGGATGGCGAACACTGAGCAGTTGGATATCCTGCTCTTCCGACAGGTCTGGCACCACCGCTCCCGTCTCCTGCATGAAGCGGACCTTGGCACGCACTAGATCTAGATGACCGATAATCCAAGCATTGTTGGCAATTTCAGCCGCATGAGGCCGTATCATATCCGACATAGCCTGCAAAATCCGCTGAATTTCATAGCGCTCGTCCGCCCGACTGCTGGCAATTTCTTCGTTAAGATTGACAACTGCCCTAGGCTCAATATAAACTGTACTACCGCTGGCCGAAATATCGTGAACGACACCCGCAATACGGTTACGGTAGGTGTTTTTTACAGGCAGTACATTGCGGCCATTCCGACTGGCCACTACCTGATCCGCCAGCATGTCTCCCTTAGTTTTGAGAATTTCTTGCAGAATATCTCGAACCTGGACTTCATTTTCTTGGATTTTCCGGCGGATACGGCTCAACTCCTCACTAGCAAAACTTTCGAGAAAGCCCCCATCATTGATAGCTTGCAGGCTCCCCTGAATACTAGGAAACTCTACTAAATTGTTAAAAAGGCGATCCAAACGCTCCAATTGGACATTTTCCAAGTCCTCGTAGAAAGATACCAGCTCATGCGTCACAGCTAAGACCCGCTTGAGGGCTAAAAACTCCTCGATATTCAGGTCACTATCCAGCTCTAGGCGCTTGGTTAAGCCCCTAATATCCTGAATGGCTCCCAAACTAAAGTGCGGATGTTGCACAAAAATCTGCCGCATATCGGACATTTCCAAAAAAGCAGCAGCAATTAATTCTTTTTTGCTATTTGGTTGGAGCTGCTTCAACTCCAACTCACCCAGCTCAGTCAGTAGATAGGGAGAAAAAAGCTCCTTAATTTTATCAAATTCCAAAGTTTCTAAAATTTTATGATTCATCACGTTCATTCTATTTCTATATGATTTAAACTGAAAAAGAAACTCAGCTACAGGGCAACTGAGTCTTAATTATCCGATAATTTTTGTGACCCAAAGGTCATGTAAAATGGATGAAGTTACAGGCGTGTGATTGATAATAAACCGAATCAGCAAACTCGAATTTAAGCGTTCTTGGATAAAGGACATAGGCACAGTAGCTAAAATAGTCAGTCCCATCTCAATGACAAAGAGTGAAATGAAGACCGCAATAGCCCCACTGACCATATTAAAAACTTTCGTATCCCACTTATTCGGATAGGGAATTAAATTTACAAAAATCCCCAAAAAGCGGCCTACTATATAAACAAGGCTGAAAACAAGAAGATAAGCCAGCCCCGCATAAAAAACCTTATCCAGATGAAAAAGTTGGGAGCTTGCAAAGAAATAAGTCGAGCTGCCTTTAACAGCGCTAGCATAAGGCACCCACAAGCTGATAGACTTAGCCAAGCCCTGATATAGAGCTCCAGCCACCAGCATGGATACAATCGTCATAGCAGCATAATAACCCTGCAGAACAATCCCACGCGAGTAGCCAATATAAAAGCTCCAAGCTAATATTAGTAAAATAATAATCGCAAACACTATCTTTCCCCTGTATTAGCTGACTTTTCTCTTAATTCGCTAAGCATTTTGTGACGAAGGCTTTCCAATTCTTTTTCCTTATCATCAAACTCAATCTCGCGGCTGAGCTGAGTAGATAAACTATTAATCGCTAGCAAAATAGCCAAGACTTCATCATCTGCCGCAGGCATCTGCTCTTTAATGGCCTTATATTTTTCCTTGGCAACCCGCTCCACTTCTTCCATAAAAAGATTATCGTGTTCCGTTGTTAAAGTTAAGGTTTTGTTTCCAAATGTAAACTTATATCTATTCAAATTTGCCATAAAATCACCTCATGATATTATACCAAAAATCGCTACATTTGTCAGTTAGAAATCTGCTATCTATCCTTAGATAAATTATAACTCTTTCGTATAATAATATCGCTCACCCGTATAAGGATATTCTTTTAATCTAAACACTTCCTCATAGCCATGCTTTTTATAAAAATCTGGCGCTTGAAAATGAAAGGTATCCACAAATGAATACTTACACTTCCTGTCACGAGCTTCCTCTTCCGCCTTTTGCAAAATATGGGAACCAAGTCCTTGCCCCCGTAAATCCTCATGCACATATAAATACTCAATTTCAAGCCAATAACCAAATGTTTCGGCTACTAGGCCGCCCATTAAATTTCCGTTCTCATCTTCGACAAAGATATTGAGAGGCTCACTTGTTGAAGCTTCCCGTTTAGAGCGATTATAAGCTCGGATTAAATTTCCAAGTTCTTGGACACGTTCAGATTCTTTATTTTCCAATCTCAATTTCATTAGGCTCTCCTTCTTATCAAATCTTAAATCTATTCTACCATTTTAGCAAGATAAGTAGAATTTATTCATTGCAAAAATAAAAATTTGAAAGATAGATACCTTACATTAGAACAGAAAAGACAAGGCAGAAAACCTTGTCTTTATACTGTATCTAATTGATCCCTTATTCATAGACTTTCTATATAAATCTCACACTTTATATATTCCCCTTACGAACCCGCACTTTCGTAGGCATCCAAGCCCCTGTCCCATAGTTTCAAAGAAATGAAAAAGAAAACAAGAGAAATCAAAATCAAACCAGCGATATTAAAGAGTCCATTCTTTTCCTGCAAGAAATAGCTGGCAGGATAGTAGGCCGTAAAGGCGAAAGGCACGATAAAACTAATCAACCATCGAAGAAGCGAATTGTAAATGGAAATGGGATACTTAGCAAAATCATTAAACATATAGAAAATGTAAATCATAGCCCCTGACTGCTTGGTCCAAAAAGCGATACTGGCTGTCGCAATTTTCAAGGAAGTATAAATCAAGGTCGCAAAAGGAATGCAGACTAAGAAAAGCAGGAATTTTGGAAGAGTCCAAGCAATGCTAGTCACCGTAGTCCCTAGTAAAATGCCACCGACCAAAAGTTCACCCAAGGCATCAATCTGAAAAGTTTCAACTAGGATGTGGAAGAGAGGATTGATGGGCCGAGTCAGATACTTGTCAAACTCTCCCTTTCTCACCAATCGTTGCCCCAGTGCCCAGAGATTGTCAAAAAAGAGGTGGTCCAATCCCTTTGGAATCAAGGAAAAACCATAGATAAAGGCAATCTCTTGAAAGGTCCAGCCTTCTAGCGAAGGAATATGTTGAAAGAGTACATTGAGAAACAAGAGGTTCAAACCTTGGGTCAGAAAGACACCTAAAACACCAACCACAAAATCAACCTTGTATTCCATGATTTGCTTGATGTATTGTCTGATAAAAATCAGGTGCATGCGTTGATATTTTTTCATACTAACCTCCTTGAATGGTGATGAATGACTGGACTCGCTTCCAAATCAACTGAGACAAGCCCACCATCACTATGAGCCAGAAAACCTGTAGCAAGATAGCTTGAAGAATCTGATTGGCATCGTATTTCCCAACAATGATCATGACAGGAGTGTAGATCAAGGATGAAAAAGGCAAGAAGGACAGAATATCTGATACGATCTTTGGAAAGAAAGCCAAGGGAATCAAACTCCCCGACATAAAGTCAATCAGAGAATTCTTGAGCAGATTAGAGCCCCATAGATTTTTAAAAACAAAGGCTGAAAACCCAAAGCAGATATTAAAGAAAAAATTGATCAGGTAGGCCAGCGTTAAGCTAAAAAGATAAATGACAGTTAGTCCCAGCACTTCTACAATACCTTGCCCAGAAAAGATCTTCATCAGAACAATGACACTTAAAAATGGAAGGCCAACACTGATAAAAATCAACCACTTGGAACCAAGCTCGGTGAAGAGATATGAGGCCGCAAAATGCACTGGTCGCAGCAAGCGCATGATAATGGAGCCATCCTTGACCTCCTCCCCAATCATAAAAGAAGAATCCGACCTAGTCAAAAGATTGGTCACAAAACTCATGATGATGTAGAGGGTGATATCCGCCATACTGAAACCCTGGATCAAAGACTCCTGCGAGGAATCAAAGACTGCCTTCCAGAGATAAAACTCCACAAAAGCACCCATGACATCGCCAATCCGATAAAGAATAAAGTTGACTCGATAGGTAATCAACTCCTGAACACCTGCATTGATAAAGGGTTTATAACGTCTCCACAATTTGATCATCTTAGAGCTCCTTTCGGTAGAAGCGACGGATAATATCCTCGATATCCGTATCCAACATCTTCAAATCGCGAATCTCAAAATCAGACAGGGTTTGCTTGATAATATCAGCTGACTGGTAGCGCGAACTATCAAATTCAATATTGAGGCTATTCCCCTGTCTATCAATGGTCATATCCGGCAACCCTTCAAAGTGAGAGACGAGGTGACTTTGACCTGGCACCAGTTCAAAGGAAAGTGTCTTCATCTTGCCAAAGGTTTTCTTGAGCTGACTCACCGTTCCATCAAAAATCTCCTGCCCCTTATCAATCATGAAAATCCGATCACAGAGTTGCTCAATATCACTCAGGTCATGAGTGGTCAAGAGAATGGTTGTTTCTTCCTCTTGATTGATCTGAGTAATGGCCCGACGAATATTATCCTTGACCGAAACGTCCAAACCAATAGTCGGCTCATCTAAAAAGAGAACCTTAGGATTGTGGAGCAAGGAAGCCGCAATATCCGCCCGCATTCGTTGACCCAGTGAAAGAGTCCGCACGGGGTCTTTGATAAAGTCCTTCAAATCCAAGACTTCATTCAAAAAGTCCATGCGCTTATGGAAAAGCGAATCTGGCACATCATAAATTTCCTTCAAGACCGTGTATGTCTCTTGCAAGGCCAAATCCCACCATAGCTGGGTTCGTTGTCCGAAGACCACTCCAATATCCTTGACATAGTCTTGGCGATTATCCTGCGGAATCTTCCCATTAATCCGACACAAACCAGAAGTGGGCTTCAAAATCCCGGTCAGCATTTTAATGGTTGTTGACTTCCCAGCACCATTGGCCCCGATGAAACCTAAAATCTGCCCCTTGGGAACCTCAAAGGTTAAATCCTTGACCGCTTCAAAGGTCTGCTTTTCAGGATGAATAAAGGAGCGCAAAGCTCCTTTCAAGCCTGGTTCCTTAACCGTCTTCACAAAATTTTTCTGAAGATGTTCCACTTCTATCATTTCCATATGCTTCTCTCCTTAGAAAGACTTGGATAAGTCATTTACTATTACAAACAAGAATCCTTACTTGTATCTAAACAGCCAGAAAAAAATTGTAGATAAAGCAAAAGAATGATTATAAAATAAATAATCTCAAACAAATCAAAAATAAAAATTTGTAAAAAAAGACAAGATTCTAAAACCTTGTCTTTATTACTATACCGGCGGCCGGGGTCGAACCGGCACGTCCTTGCGGACACTGGATTTTGAGTCCAGCGCGTCTGCCAATTCCGCCACGCCGGCAAAGTAACTGGGGTAGCTGGATTCGAACCAACGAATGAGGGAGTCAAAGTCCCTTGCCTTACCGCTTGGCGATACCCCAATAATCAAAAGAAATAGGCGAGTGATGGGGATCGAACCCACGCATGCCAGAGCCACAATCTGGTGTGTTAACCACTTCACCACACCCGCCATATTCCAAAACACGGGCAGTAGGAATTGAACCCACACTGAAGGTTTTGGAGACCTTAGTTCTACCTTTAAACTATGCCCGTTAAGCATGGAAGGGGAGGGATTCGAACCCCCGAACCCGAAGGAGCGGATTTACAGTCCGCCGCGTTTAGCCTCTTCGCTACCCTTCCGAAATTTTAAG
>NZ_JAPVZT010000017.1:0-23076 GCF_041432495.1 Streptococcus sp. 27098_8_73 | reverse complement strand
ACAATCCAAAGACAATTGAAGAGTCTAGGACTTTTGTCCCAGACTCTTTTTTTGAATTTATAACTTCGTTTAAGGCTAAGAATATTTATGAACTTTATATCGAGGAATACAGCATTATAAGGAGGAGCAAGAAACAATGCTCTAGAAAACAGTAGGTAAGTTCGGATTCTATCCTTCTATATAATCTCTTAATGCTTGACCACTTAGGCCGACATTGAGGGCGATCAGCAGCTTGATACGAGCCTTCGGTGCATTGAGCTCTTTGACAAACATGATTCCGGCTTGGTGCAGTTTGACACCACCGCCTTCATAGGCGTAGACAGGCTCAGCAATGCCGTTGAAACAGCGTGAAACGAGAGCGATGGGGAGACCAGCTTCTGCCATCTCTGTTAATGTTTCCGCAGTTTCTTTTGGCAGATTGCCTGCGCCAAAGGCTTCGATGATGAGGCCGTCTAGCTTTTGCCAATCCAACATATCCAGCAGTTCCGTTGTCATGCCAGCATAGGCTGGAATGATGGGCACCAGACCTGAAATGCTAGTCAGATCAAAGCGGACGCGGGGCTCTGCTGTTTTGAAATAGAGAATTTCCTGTTTCATGACCAGGCCTAAAGGGCCGTGCGTCGGAGTCTGAAAGGTGCTGACATTGGTGGTGTGGGTTTTAGTGACATATTTGGCAGCATGGACTTCGTCATTCATGACGACTAGGACGCCCTTGCCTCGACTCTTCTCGTCACTGGCTACCCGCAAAGCAGTCAGGTAGTTATAAACTCCGTCACTGCCGAGTTCATTTGAACTTCTCATAGCTCCGGTCAAAACGACAGGGATGTCAGGCAGGTCCATGGTATCAAGGAAGTAGGCCGTTTCCTCTAGGGTATCTGTTCCGTGGGTAATGACTACACCATCGTATTGGTCAGCGTCAGCTTTGATTTTTTGGTAGAGTTCGAGCATGTGCTGGGGAGTGATGTGAGGACTGGGAACGTTGAAGAAATCAACCACTTTCACCTCAATACCCTCTAAGGGAACAGCCACATGGTTCATGGGATTGTCTTGGCTGCTATTGACAGCGCCACTTCCATCAGCCTGCATGGAAATGGTTCCACCTGTATGTAAAACTAAAATTTGCTTATTCATAGATGAGCTTCTCCGTGAATTGTGTTATAATTTATTGTATCATAAAAGGAAAGAATGAGAAAATCAATGGAAATAAAAGCCGTCTTTTTTGATATAGATGGAACCTTGATTAATGACAGTCGAACCGTCTTGAAATCGACAGAGGCTGCCATTAAGAGTTTGCAGGAACAAGGGATTTTGGTCGGTTTAGCAACAGGTCGGGGCCCCTTCTTTGTCAAGCCTTTTATGGACAAGCTGGATTTAGACTTTGCTGTCACCTACAATGGTCAGTATATTTTTTCAAAGGACAGGGTTATTTCTGCCACACCGATTGATAAGCAGAGCCTGCGTGATTTGATTGCCTATGCCAAAGAGCACCGGAAAGAAATTTCCTTGGGGACAGAACAGGCCATGCAAGGTTCAAAAATTATGACCTTTGGTATGAGTTCCTTTTCTCAGTGGGCTACCCAGTTTATTCCTAGGAAAATGACTCGGACGGTGAGCCATGGTTTTAACAAGATTGTAAGTAAGGCCCTGCCTCAGCATGAAGAAGACCTGTTGAAATTGATTCAAGAGCCCATTTATCAGGTGCTGATTTTGGCGGATCCGGCTGAGAGTGCAAAGATTGAAGTAGATTTCCCCCATTTAAAATTTACTCGTTCGAGTCCTTATGCAGTGGACATCATCAATCAAGGGATGTCCAAGCTGGAGGGGATTCGTCTAGTCGGTCAAGAGTATGGCTTTGATATTCATCAGGTCATGGCCTTCGGCGACTCTGACAATGACTTGGAAATGCTGTCGGGAGTTGGCTTGTCTATTGCTATGGGAAATGGCACCAGCTCTGTCAAAGAAGTAGCCAAGCATACGACTAGCAGCAATAGTCAGGACGGGATTCATCGGGCACTAGAACATTTTGGTATTTTAGCGAGTGAGAAAGTCTTTGTGTCTCGCGATCACCACTTCAATAAGGTCAAGACCTTCCATAGTGTTATGGATGAGTCTACGCAGGAAGAACCCATTGCTTGGACACCAGAGGAAGCTCGGCACCGTGCTGACTTCAAGTTGGAAGAGTTGGTTGAATTTCTCAGAGCTGCCAGCTCTTCAGAGGAAGAATTTGACCAGTCGATGTCCAGAATGCACGAGGCTTTAGATAAGGCTGCTGCCAAGGTTCGTAGCAAGAGCAAGGCAGAAATCTCCTTAGTTGGTCAAGTTGATGCTCTGATCGATACGCTCTACTTTACTTACGGTAGCTTTGTCTTGATGGGAGTTGATCCTGAGCGGATTTTCGATATTGTCCATCAGGCCAATATGGGGAAGATTTTCCCAGATGGAAAAGCGCATTTTGATCCAGTGACCCATAAAATCCTCAAACCAGATGACTGGGAAGAAAAATATGCGCCAGAACCAGCAATCGAACGGGAGTTGGAGCGACAGATTCAGGCTTATCAGCGCAATGTGGAAAAGGCGCAAAAAGAAACAAAAGACGAGGAGTAGCGACTCTTCATCAGCAGAATTTTTATTTTACGATACTCAATCGAATTATTTTACGGAGGTTTTCTCATGTTATCAAGAGTTGAAAAATTTGAAGCAGCCTTGGCTCAGACAGAATGCGATGCTGTCCTAGTAACCAATCTGAAAAATATTTACTATCTGACTGGTTTTAGTGGCACAGCCAGCGACTACTTTATCGGGTGGTGAAGCCCAGCGGATGAAGCTGGCTAGTGAGCTCCACAAGAGATCGACCGGCAAGTCTCTCTATAACTTGGATGAACCGACAACAGGTCTGCATACAGAGGACATTTCTCGTCTGCTAAAAGTTCTGGATCGTTTTGTTGATGATGGAAATAGTGTCTTAGTTATTGAGCACAATCTAGATGTGATTAAGACAGCAGACCATATTATAGACCTGGGTACAGAAGGTGGTGTCGGTGGGGGTACGATTATTGCTATTGGTACACCGGAAGAAGTAGCTGCAAACTCTGCTAGCTATACTGACCAGTATTTGAAAGGTAAGCTAAATTAATTTAAGAGTAAAAACGATTCTAGTACAATCTTATAACTCATTAAATTTAGATATTAAATCTCAATTACTATTCTTTATTGAAGTTATAATATATATTTCACAAACTAACAATAAGTGTTGCTAATATTTGTGTGAATTAGAATTAAAAGTGCTATAAATAAAAACGGCCTAAATCCAAAAGATGAAGGTCGTTTTATTAAACTAAACAATAGGTATAGAATACAGCGATCAGACTAATCAACTTCGACTATTTCATAAGAAACAGCCTGCTCTGCTTCCTCTTCAGGGTATTCAAAGGGATCTGATAAATGCAAAACCTCAGCTCCTACGCTCATGTTGTTTTCAAATTCATAAATAGCATATCGTGCGTCGTCCTCAGTGTCAAAGTAATTTCCAAAGTTATCTTCCTCTACAATTTCACCATCGTCAAAATATGCAAGTAATTTGTATTTTGGCATAACAATCTCCTTTGTTTATAGATAATATTAACGTAATAATACTATTATTTGCAAGTTTTGTCAATTCTTTTTGGATGAAACTGACACTATCGTAATTGATTCATAAATAAATCAGAGGGAATTACAGCATATTATTGTTTTTATAGGTAAATTTAGAGAATAGTATTTATCAAGATTTTACAACAGATTCTTATAAGACTCACAAATTACAAGGAGGTGTTTTAAAAAATATTATTTTACTTAGTGATAGAACTTAAATATTGTCTAATTTAAATTTTTCTCTTTTCTTGGTTTTTTGATATAATAAGCTTAGTTATTTCATGGAGGTACCTCATGTTATCAAGAGTTGAAAAATTTGAAGCAGCCTTGGCTCAGACAGAATGCGATGCTGTTTTAGTAACCAATCTGAAAAATATTTACTATTTGACTGGTTTTAGTGGCACAGAAGCGACGGTTTTCATCAGCAAGTCACGACGGATTTTCCTGACGGATTCTCGTTATACCCTGATTGCTAAGGGCGTGGTTGAGGGCTTTGATATTGTTGAAACGCGGGATGCGGTTGGTGAAATTGCTAAAATCATTGCGGACGACAAGTTGGCGAAAATCGGTTTTGACGATGAAATTTCCTATGCTTACTTCAAGATGCTGGAAAGTGTGTTTGCTGGTCATGAGCTGGTGCCGATGACAGCCTTTATCGAAAATTTGCGCATGATCAAGGATGAGCAAGAAATCGCGACCATTCGCAAGGCCTGCCAGATTTCGGATCAAGCCTTCCTAGACGTGCTGGACTTTATTAAGCCTGGTCAGACGACAGAGCTGGCTGTCATGAACTTTTTGGATGCTCGCATGCGCCAGTTAGGTGCTTCAGGTGCTTCCTTTGACTTTATCATCGCTTCGGGATACCGCTCTGCTATGCCACATGGCGTGGCTAGTGACAAGGTCATCCAAAATGGTGAAACTCTGACCATGGACTTTGGTTGCTACTACAATCACTATGTCAGCGATATGACGCGGACTGTTCATGTGGGGCAGGTGACGGATGAAGAGCGGGAAATTTATGATATTGTCCTGCGCAGCAATCAAGCCCTGATAGAAGCGGCTAAGGCTGGACTCAGCTGTATTGATTTTGACCGGATTCCTCGTCAAATTATCAACGATGCAGGCTACGGCCCTTACTTCAGCCACGGGATTGGTCACGGGATTGGGCTGGATATCCATGAGATTCCTTACTTTGGCAAGTCAGAAGAGCCGATTGAGGCTGGCATGGTCTTGACCGATGAGCCGGGCATCTATCTGGATGGCAAATACGGCGTTCGGATCGAAGATGACCTTCTGATCACAGAGACTGGTTGTGAGGTCTTGACCCTTGCTCCAAAAGAATTGATTGTGATTTGAGAATTATCAAGCTTTATGGTAGAATAAAGAGTAAATTATTTATTAAAGAGGTAAAAAACAAATGATTGAAGCAAGTAAGCTGAAAGCTGGAATGACTTTTGAAACTGCTGATGGTAAACTGATCCGCGTCTTGGAAGCAAGTCACCACAAACCAGGTAAGGGAAATACTATCATGCGTATGAAATTGCGTGATGTTCGTACTGGTTCTACATTTGAGACTAGCTACCGTCCAGAAGAAAAATTTGAACAAGCGATCATCGAAACAGTACCAGCACAATACTTGTACCAAATGGATGGCACTGCTTATTTCATGAATACTGAGACTTATGACCAATATGAAATCCCAGTAGTCAACGTAGAGGAAGAATTGAAATACATCCTTGAAAACTCAGATGTGAAAATCCAATTCTACGGATCAGAAGTGATCGGTGTGACAGTACCTACAACTGTTGAATTGGTGGTAACAGAAACACAACCATCTATCAAGGGTGCTACTGTAACAGGTTCTGGTAAGCCGGCAACTCTTGAAACAGGTCTTGTTGTCAACGTACCAGACTTCATCGAAGTTGGACAAAAACTGGTCATCAATACAGCAGAAGGAACTTACGTTTCTCGTGCGTAATCTTAATCTTTCAGATAGAAAGGAATTCTTATGGCAAACGAACAATTAGGCGAAATCGTTATTGCGCCACGAGTCTTGGAAAAAATTATTGCCATTGCTACGGCTAAGGTAGAGGGCGTTCATTCTTTTGCAAATAAAAGCATGTCAGATAGCCTTTCTATGCGTACGCTTGGACGCGGTGTTGCGCTGCATACGGATGAAAGTGGCGACATATCAGTTGATATCTACCTCTATCTGGAGTATGGTATTAGTGTGCCAACAGTTGCAGTTGCGATCCAAAAGGCGGTCAAAAGTGCTGTGAACGATATGGCTGAAGTGGAGCTGTCTGCTGTCAATATCCATGTGGCAGGTATTGTTCCAGAAAAATCACCAAAGCCAGATTTGAAAGATCTATTTGATGAGGATTTCCTCAATGACTGATGTTTTGTTAGAATCTAGAAAAGAGCTACGCCAGCGGGCGTTTCAGGCTTTGATGAGTCTGGAATATGAGGGTGATGCCATTGAGGCTTGTCGCTTTGCCTATACTTATGATAAGGACGAAGAGGAGACAGATACTGAGGTCAATATCCCAGCTTTTCTACTCAACTTGGTCACAGGAGTGCTCCAGTCCAAGGAAGAATTAGATAAGAAAATCGCCCAGCACTTAAAAGCAGGCTGGACAGTTGAGCGTTTGACCTTGGTAGAAAAGAATATCCTGCGATTAGGCATCTTTGAAATCACAGAGTTTGATACTCCCGAGCGAGTAGCGGTCAATGAAGCCATTGAACTTTCCAAGCAATTTTCTGATGAAAAATCAAGTAAGTTTATCAATGGTATTTTAAGCCAATTTATAACAGAAGAAAAAGACTGAGACGACTGTCTCAGCTTTTTTGGTTTTTGATAGTTGCAGTTGCTGATAATGCTTAAGAAGTTTCCATTATAGGGGCTATGGCTGGAACAGTCCATCTTCTACAGGTTAATAGCGACCTAGACCTCGGCTAGTTCTTTTTCCTATAGATTCGTTGTAATCTAGGCCTCGGCTGATCACTTTTCCTATAGATTTGTGGTAATCTAGACCTCGAATGTGCTTTTCATCTCTAGTTATAGGATAAATTGCTTTCGTTTCTTACGATTTTTACTAGGTCTTTTAAAGATGAGGCATGGTCTAGTCAGTCTAAGTAAGAAAAGAAAGAGATAATAGAACATCTCCTAAAGAGCAATTCTTTAGAAGAGAGTTTTTGAGGGGGATCTTTGGATTTAATAACTATTTGAATACGGCTATGTGGGGAAATTTGAATTACTAGTAAACTTGATAATGTTGAAAAAGTTCCTATCTGTTTTTATATGCTATTTCTACATATAAACTTTATGGATTAAATAATAATTGCTATAATAGGAAACAGGAAGTATCTAATGGATTGTATTGGTAAAAGCTTTAAGGTACTTAAAAAATTCCAAGAAGAGGAAGAGCTTAGAGCAGGTGAATACATGGATTATTTGCAGATTGCAGGAGGATAAGCATGACGATTGTTTTGATTTCAGTTATTATTGCATTTCTATATCATAAAATCGCAGAACATTTTAAGAATAGCTATATTGATTGCATTCTATTTCTATTATTGATTTTGTCTCATTTTATATGGGATTACTATTTCTTACCAATTGACATAGTAATAGCCCTCAGTGGGGTACATTTACTATCAAATTTCTTTGAAAAGGTGAGAAGTAAACAATGAAACTGATTTAGAGAGAATCACTATAAAATGCAAGGTAAAAAGTTGGGTATTTAAAATGAAACATTTTTTTGCAGGTCTTGGTGCAATAAACTTTGCTAGTTATCTAATTGCTATAGGTGTAGTATTGGCACCTCTCTTTCACATTTTTATAATTCGTTCGGAAGTAAGTTTTGGGAAAATAGTATTGTCTATAATAGCTATATTTTTAATCATTATTTTAACAATTGCTCGAATTTATAGAAGATTTTTCTATAAAGATTAGTTCGATTTTCTTTAAAGTTTGGGAAAATCTTATCTTTCTAAAAAAACGGACAGTGCTATTGAAATGTAGGTGATAGCCTAAGGAAAGCGCTAGTGATTCTAACACCAAAAAGTAATCAGGGATTGAACGACATTAAAAAAGATTTTTAAAGAAAAGATTTACGGAAGAAATGCTTATTTTGATGAGTCTAAAGAAATTTTTAGTTTCATTATCTTAAACAACAAGGAGAGAGCCGGTGGATTTCATATGAAAGGAATCTGAAATCATACATAAAGCTTTGGAATAAAAAAATGATCTATGAAAACCTTTACATTTCGATAGATAATCTGTATAATAAATACAGAAAACGTTTGCATACGTATTTTCTATAGGAAAAAATAAAGGAGTTTTTTTATTTATGAAAAGAAACTATCATCTACAGTCTCGGACCAGTGAAAAGCGGTATTATTTTGGGATTCGTCGCTTAAAAGTCGGAGTGGCATCTGTCGTGATTGCGTCTGGCTTCCTCTTTGGAGGTGCCCAGTTAGCCAAAGCGGATGAGACAAAAGCTACAACTAGCCCAGCAACGGAAGCAGTATCAACTGCTAATTCAGAAGCTTTACCTAAGCCAGAGGTTGAAGCAAAAGCCGAGGAAGTGGATAGTTCAGCGCAAAAAGAAAGTGAACAAAAAGGCAATATCGAGAAAAGTGCCCAGCCTGAAGCAGTAGTAAATCAAGCTGCTCAGCCGACAGAGGGGGCAGACT
This sequence comes from Streptococcus sp. 27098_8_73, assembly GCF_041432495.1. Taxonomy (NCBI): domain Bacteria; kingdom Bacillati; phylum Bacillota; class Bacilli; order Lactobacillales; family Streptococcaceae; genus Streptococcus; species Streptococcus sp. 27098_8_73. The sequence continues at coordinate 14,748 of NZ_JAPVZT010000017.1, read as the reverse complement.
CTAGTGCGACTCCAGAAGCAGCTGGGAAAGAAGCAAAGGAAACAGCTGCATCCGACGATAAAAAAAAGCCAGCGTCAACTAGTCAGTCGGAGACATTGACAAAGGCTGCTATCGCAGATGGCCATATGCGTTTCCATTTCAAAAATCTACCATCGGAGAATCTGGATAGCTTAGGTTTATGGACTTGGGATGATGTTGAAACGCCTTCTGGTCAAAAGGGAGGTTGGCCGACTGGTGCGACTAGTTTTGCGACAGCTAAAAAAGATGATTATGGATATTACCTTGATGTCAAGATGGCAGAGAAAAGAAGCAAGGTTAGTCTCTTAATCAACAATACGGCAGGTCAAAACATTACAGGTGATAAGACGGTTGAGCTGCTGAGCCCTCAGATGAATGAAGTTTGGTTTGATAAAGACTATAATCCTCATACCTCCGAGCCCTTGAAAGAAGGAATGCTTCGCATCAATTATTATCGTACAGATGGTCAGTATGATAAGAAATCCCTCTGGCTCTGGGGAGATGTGCAACATTCAGGTCAAAATTGGCCTGATGGCGTGGACTTTGAAAAGACTGGGAAATACGGTCGCTACGTAGATGTTCCTCTGAAAGAGGCTGCAAAGATGATTGGTTTCCTGCTTTTAGATGAAAGCAAGTCAGGAGATGATGTGAAGATTCAAAAACAGGATTATAATTTCGCAAATTTGGGTAAAACTAGCCAGATTTTCTTGCGTGATGCGGATCCAACGGTTTATACCAACCCTTACTTTGTCAATGATATCCGCATGACAGGAGCTCAGCATGTTAGCTTGACAGAGATTGAGGCGACCTTCTCTACCTTAGAAAATGCTAAAAAAGAAGATATTCTGAAAAACCTAAAAATTACCAACAAAGATGGTGGAGAAGTCACTGTTAAAGATGTGGTTCTGGACGCTAAGAATAAAAGCGCAAAATTAATCGGTGATTTTAACCAAGCTCAGTCACCTTACCTTATCAAATATGGCAATGACCAATTCAAAACCAGCATGAACTGGCAGTTGAAGGACAGCCTTTACAAGTATGATGGTGATTTGGGCGCGCGTGTTTCTCAAGCGGGCAAACAAGTGGATCTGACCTTCTGGTCACCAAGTGCGGACCAAGTCGATTTGGTGGTCTATGACAAAAAAGATCAGAACAAGGTTCTTGGGCGCATAGCTATGCAGAAGGGGGAGTCTGGCACATGGACTAGTAGCTTGACGCCTGAGAGCGGGCTAGGTCTTTCTGACTATCGTGGATATTTCTATCATTATGAAATTAGCCGTGGTGGTAAAAAAGTTCTTGTGCTAGACCCATATGCCAAGTCTTTAGCAGCTTGGAACAATGAAGATGCGGACAAGGGGGATGCCTACAAGATTGCCAAGGCAGCCTTTGTAGATCCAAGTGAATATGGACCGAAAGATCTGACCTATGCTACTATTCCGAACTTCAAGAAGCGGGAAGATGCCTTGATTTATGAGGCACATGTCCGTGATTTCACTTCAGATCCAGCTATTTCAAAGGATTTGAAATCTCAATTTGGAACCTTCTCAGCTTTCATTGAGAAATTGGATTATTTGAAAGAACTAGGAGTGACTCATGTTCAGCTCTTGCCAGTTCTGAGTTATTACTTTGTAAATGAGCTGAAAAATGCTGAGCGCATGGACAAGTATGCTTCCAGCAACAGCAACTATAACTGGGGCTATGACCCGCAAAACTACTTCTCGTTGACAGGTATGTACTCTAGCACACCGACAGATCCAGCCAAGCGCATTGAGGAATTCAAAAATCTTGTCAATGAAATTCATAAGCGTGGTATGGGCGTTATCATGGATGTGGTCTATAATCATACGGCCAAGACGTCTATCTTTGAGGACTTGGAGCCCAATTACTACCACTTTATGGATGCGGATGGCACACCGAGAACTAGCTTTGGTGGCGGCCGCTTGGGGACTACCCACTATATGAGCAGACGGATCTTGGTGGATTCGATCAAGTATCTGACAGAGCAGTACAAGGTAGATGGTTTCCGCTTTGATATGATGGGAGACCACGATGCTGAGTCCATCCAAACAGCCTTCGAAGAGGCTAAAAAGCTTAATCCAAATCTCATTATGCTGGGTGAGGGCTGGAAGACCTATGCAGGTGATGAAAATAAAGCAGTCCAACCTGCTGACCAAACTTGGATGAAGTCAACAGACACGGTAGCGGTCTTCTCGGATGATATTCGCAATACCTTGAAATCGGGTTATCCAAATGAAGGAACGCCAGCCTTTATCACTGGTGGAAAGCGCAATGTAGAAGATGTTTTCAAGAATATCAAGGCGCAGCCAACCAATTTTGAGGCAGATAGCCCAGGGGATGTGATCCAATACATTGCGGCCCATGATAATCTGACCCTCTTTGATATTATTGCCCAGTCGATCAAGAAAGATCCAGCAGTCGCTGCCAATAATCAAGAGATTCATCGCCGCCTGCGTCTGGGAAATCTGATGATGCTGACTTCGCAAGGAACTCCATTCATCCACTCTGGTCAAGAGTACGGCCGGACCAAGCAATTCCGCGATCCTGCCTATAAATATCCTGTCTCTGAAGACAAAGTTCCAAACAAAGCGCATTTGTTGACCAATGAGGACGGCACACCGTTTGAATACCCGTATTTCATTCATGATTCTTATGATTCGAGCGACGCGGTCAATCATTTTGACTGGACCAAGGCGACTGATGCGGAGAAATTCCCAGAAAATGCCAAGAGTCGTGCTTATATGAAGGGCTTGATTAGTCTGCGAAAATCAACGGACGCCTTTACCCGCAGCTCCAAAGCAGAAGTAGATCAAAATGTGACCCTCATCACCCAGCCTGGAAAGGATGGCGTTGAGAAAGAAGACCTTGTCCTTGGCTACCAAGTGGTTGCTTCGAATGGTGATATTTATGCAGTCTTTGTCAATGCGGATAAAAAGGAGCGAAACTTCAACTTTGGTGAAGCCTACAAGCATCTAGCAGGTGCAGAGGTTGTGGCTGATGGCAATAGCGCAGGAGTTTCTGCTATTTCAAATCCAGCTGGTGTCACTAGAAACAGCAATGGCTTGACCCTAGCTCCGCTGACAGCGACAATTTTGCGGATTAAAAAGGCGAGTCCAGCTCAAGAAGAAAAGCCTCAAGATACAAGTAAAGATATCCAGCAAAATCCGTCTCAAAGCAGCGTTAAGGAGCTTCAAAAAGAACAAAGCCCTAGACCTAGCTTGTCGAATAAGCTTGTTCAAGTTCCATCTGCAACTACATCTCCATCGCCAGAGAGTCAAAAACAACTTGCTGCAAAGCAACAGCAGGACAAAGTAAGTCCTACTGAGACTGCTTCGACAGAAAGAGTCTTGCCGAAAACAGGTACAGAAACTTCCCTGCTGGCGATTTTAGGTGGTTCTCTTGCCCTCTTTGCTGGCTTGCTCACTTTTAGAAAGAAGCAATAAAGTGAGAGTGGGACAGAAATCGGTAATTCGTTAGAATTCGATTTCGTCGTCCCACCTCCGCACAGTTGAGTAGGGCTGTAAAAGCTGATGAAATCAGCGTAGTAGAGCCCACTCAACCACTGCGTCTTGCTCGACAATCCAAAGACAATTGAGAGGCTAGAACTTTTGTCTCAAACTCAGCCGTTGTAGAAATCCATATTTTTCAGCCGTGATAGATAAAAATACGACTTCCATTTTGGAAGTCGTATTTTCTATTTAGTAGGGATTGCATGAAATTACACACTTTTGCCCGGCAAGAGGTTCACAGGTAGGAAGTAGCCAGTCGTTGTGACTTCTTGCTTGTCAATTTTTTGTAGCAATAAATCGACCAAAAGTTTGGCAATATCCTTCAGCGGCTGTTTAATAGTCGCTAATTGAGGATAATAGTTCTCCACAAAGTAGGTGCCATCGTAGCCGATGATTTTTAAATCTTTAGGAATCTGGATGTCCAGCTCCTGAGCGACTTTCATCACTAGAATGGCTGTCAAATCATCTGAAGCAAAGATAGCATCTGGCTTCTCATAGGTTAGAATATGCTTGATTTCCATTTCCTTGCGGACGGGAGAATAATCGCTAGAGACATTGATGATTGGAGCGTCTGGTAGAACAGAGGCGAAGCCAGCATGGCGCAGCCCAGTTGGGGAATTGGAGTTGTCATTACCAGTAATCATGATGATATTTTGAGCGCCAGCCTTGACCAAGGTCTGAGCAGCCAGCACTCCACCGCCATAGTTGTCTGAGGAGACAACTGGAATATCTGGTGAAAGGTTACGGTCAAAGGAAATGATAGGAGCAGTTACGCGATTGTAGTCTTCGATGCCTAGATTGTGGCTGCCGGAGATGATACCATCCACCTGATTAGCCTCCAGCATCTCAAGGTACTCACGCTCCTTATCTGAGTCATGCTCGCTATTGCAAATGATGGTTTTATAACCCTGTTTAAAGAGCTCATGCTCCAATTTACCAATTAATTCTGCGTAAAAAACATTGCTGATATTAGGGAAGATGAGTCCAATTAGCTTGGCTGATTTTCCTTGGAGGCTGCGCGCCAGATTGTTGGGCTTGTAGGCCAACTCTCGCATGGCTGCCTCAACCTTAGAAATCGTTTTGTCGGATAAGTAGCCCTTCCTATTGATGACGCGGGAAACGGTTGTGGGGCTGACTCCTGCTAGTTTTGCTACATCAGTTAGCTTTGCGACCATAATCTAATTCATAGTAAGTACCGGTTGGATTGCCCTTAGTAATAGCAATGCCTGTCTGGTCTTCTCTCGGGAAGACACGGCCGGAAAATACTTTCTCTCCTTTATTGATGAAAATTTCAAAAATTGATTTATCGATGAAGATAGTAGCACTAGTTGCTTCTTTGTCAATATCACAGCTTCGGATGGTTCCAAAGTCCAGAGCAAATGGCTCGCCCGCTTGACTGCGATCGACTGTCACTTGTCCTTCCTTGAGGTCGAAGTTGATGCAAAGTCCCTTGCCATCCTTGTCTGCAAAGAGGACGATTTCGTGTTCGGTGTCAGCAGCGAGATTTAGCTCTAGTTCGTAGTTGTTCTTGCTTTCTGCCAAAGCCGCGAAAGGCTGTTCTTCTGCTCGTAAGTCTTTGATAGCAGGCACTGGGTACTGATAAAGCTTGCCGTCTTTCAGAGTTAATTCCTTGACGAGGGAGAAGGCACCTTGATGGTCGAAGCGGTCAGATGGGTATTCGACATCAGGCAAGCCTAGCCAGCTGACAGCCAGAGCGCGACCGTCAGGTGCGTTAAAAGCTTGGGTCGCGTAGCAGTCGAAACCATAATCCAGATTTTGGATAGGGCTAGGATTAATCATTGCGGCTTGATTTGTGTCAAACGATTGACCTATTTTATACATATTTGGATAAATGTTGCCATAGTCCAGTACGTCTTTAGATAAGCCTTGAGGGCAGTAGAGCAGGACTGGCTGGTCATTGATAAAGACAAGGTTTGGACACTCCATCATGTAGGCTGTCCTGTCATTGGCGAAGTCTAAATCACCGACGGCTTCCCAGTTGGTATAGTCGTTATCAACAGCCTTGTACAGCTTGACATAGCCTTGCTTGTCTAGATTTTGCCCACCGACAATGGCATAGAATTGTCCTTTGTAGTTGAAAATCTGCGGATCACGGAAGTGGTCGGTCGCTTCAGCAGGTTGCTCAATCAAGATCTTGTCAATTTTTTCGAGCTTGCCTGATTTATCTAACAAGGCGCCGATTTGATAGGGGTGACGCACCCAATTCTCATCACGGACATTACCAGTATAGAAGAGAAAGAGCTTGTCGCCAAACTGCATGGCAGAGCCAGAATAGGCGCCGTGGCTGTCCAGAACAGTATCTGGCAGCACCCGAAGGCCAGTTTCAGTGAAGTGAACTAGGTCATCACTTTCTAATTGAACCCAGCATTTGAGACCGTGTGCTGCCCCGAAAGGAAAGTTTTGATAAAACACCACCCACTTGCCGTCAAAGTAAGAAAAGCCATTGGGGTCATTGAGCAGACCTGTCTGAGGCTCCACATGGTAGTTAGCCCGCCAAGGAGATTTAGCGATGTTTTCTTTGATCTGCTGTAGCTCTTCTTGAGTCCAGTCTTCATAGCGTTTGTAGCGTTTTTCAGTCGTCCAAGCCAATCTTTTGTCCTCCAAATCATATTATTTCTTATTACTATAGTAAACGTTTTCTGCTGAAAAATCAACATTTAACAGTAAAAAAATATTTTTTCTGCAAAACGCTTGACATATCTCTGAATCATGGTAAAATAATATTCGTAAAGGTGATAAAATCGCTTTCAAAAAGTTTTACAATATTTTTATAAGGAGATTTTTGCAAATGAATAATACTGAAATTGCAAAAAAGGTCATCGAAGCCTTGGGTGGACGTGAGAACGTTAACAGTGTAGCCCACTGTGCGACTCGTCTGCGCGTCATGGTTAAAGATGAAGGTAAAATCGACAAAAATACTGTCGAGAACCTAGAAAAAGTTCAGGGAGCTTTCTTTAACTCAGGCCAATATCAAATCATTTTTGGTACAGGTACGGTTAATAAAATCTATGACGAAGTTGTAGCCTTAGGTTTGCCGACTTCATCAAAAGATGACATGAAAGCAGAAGCTGCTAAGCAAGGGAATTGGTTCCAACGCGCCATCCGTACATTCGGTGACGTATTTGTACCAATTCTCCCAGCTATTGTTGCGACAGGTCTTTTCATGGGAGTTCGTGGAGCAATTGCTCAGGATCAAGTTTTATCTTTATTTGGTACCACAGCGGATGCTTTCAAATCGACTGACTTCTATACTTATACAGTAGTATTAACTGATACAGCCTTCGCTTTCTTCCCAGCTTTGATTTGCTGGTCAGCTTTTAGAGTCTTTGGAGGGAACCCCATCATTGGTTTGGTTCTTGGTCTCATGATGGTTAACTCAGCACTTCCAAATGCTTGGGATGTAGCTGGTCAGGCTACTAAATTTGCTGTTGATCCTTCTAAGGATATTTTAGACAAAATTGCTAATATGGATGTTCTAGGAAGTCTAAAATTTGCTAGCGAAGTTACAGCAACAAAAGCTCATCCAATTTACTTCTTTGGTTTTATTCCGGTGGTTGGCTACCAAAACTCTGTGCTTCCTGCCTTCTTTGTAGGTTTGTTTGGTGCGAAATTTGAAAAATGGCTGCACAAGAAAATTCCAGATGTCTTGGACCTTCTTCTTGTTCCATTCCTTACTTTCCTTGTAATGTCTATTTTGGGACTCTTTGTGATTGGTCCGGTCTTCCACATTGTTGAGTCATATGTTTTGAATGGTACAGAGTTCCTTCTTAGCCTTCCGTTTGGTCTTGCTGGTTTGATTATTGGTGCAGTACATCAACTGATTGTCGTAACTGGTGTTCATCACATCTTCAACTTACTGGAATCTCAATTGGTATCTCAAACTGGGAAAGATCCATTTAATGCGATTATCACTGCTGCTATGACAGCTCAGGCTGGTGCGACTTTGGCTGTAGCTGTGAAGACAAAATCTAAAAAACTCAAGGCTCTTGCATTCCCAGCAGCACTTTCTGCAGGATTGGGTATTACTGAGCCAGCTATCTTCGGGGTTAACTTGCGCTTTGTTAAACCGTTTGTAATTGGACTGGGTGCTGGTGCTGTTGGTGGTTGGTTAGCTTCTATTATGGGGCTTGCAGGTACAAGTTTCGGTATCACAATTATTCCAGGTACACTCCTTTACCTGAATGGTCAATTGTTGCAATATATCTTTATGGTTGTTCTGACAACTGGTTTGAGTTTTGTTCTGACTTATATGTTCGGATACAAAGACGAAGAAACTGCTGAAGAAAAAGCTGAAACTGAAAAACTTGTCGAAGAAGAAACAACTGGTAATGTTCCAGCGGCTCTCAAAGATGAAACAATCATTTCTCCAATTGTTGGTAGTGCAGTTGCTTTGAGCGATGTAAATGATCCTGTTTTCTCAAGCGGAGCTATGGGTCAAGGGATTGCGATCAAACCAACTGAAGGTGTCGTTTATGCCCCAGCTGATGCAGAAGTGACAATTGCTTTTGCGACAGGCCATGCTTATGGTTTGAAGACAGCTAATGGTGCTGAAATCCTGATCCACGTTGGTATTGACACAGTGTCTATGAATGGCGAAGGATTTGATCAAAAAGTTTCTCAAGGTTCTAAAGTCAAAGCTGGCGATATTATTGGAACTTTTGATTCAGCTAAAATCGCAGCAGCTGGTCTGGATGACACGACTATGGTTATCGTGACTAACACAGCTGACTACGCATCTGTGACTCCAGTAGCAGAAGGAACTGTTGCTAAAGGCGATGCGATTATTGAAGTGAAAGCTTAATCTTAGCTATAGAAAGTCAACAAAGGAAAACGAACAACTTATGTTTGTTCGTTTTTTACTTGAGTGCTAAGATTTACAGAGGAAAATCTAAAATATAGAGCCATTTCCAATAGGGAAATATGCTATAATGGAGTATAAAGAATACAAGAGGTGTTTGAAATGACAAAATTGTACGGAAGTTTAGAAGCCGGTGGAACGAAGTTTATCTGTGCTGTGGGCGATGAAAATTTTAATGTTGTAGAAAAAACACAGTTTCCTACGACCACGCCGATTGAAACGTTAGATAAAACGATTGAGTTTTTCTCTCGTTTTGACAATCTAGCAGGTCTGGCAGTCGGTTCTTTTGGTCCAATTGATATTGATCCTAATTCAAAAACATATGGCTACATCACGACAACTCCAAAACCACATTGGGCAAATGTGGATATCGTGGGAGCGCTTCGTCGTGCGTTGAATGTGCCAATCTACTTTACGACAGATGTCAACAGTTCTGCCTATGGTGAAGTTGTAGCCCGCAACAATGCTGGTGGTCGCATTGAAAATCTGGTTTATTATACGATTGGAACAGGGATTGGTGCTGGTGCTATCCAACGTGGTGAATTTGTTGGGGGTACAGGCCATCCAGAGATGGGACACTACTATGTAGCTCAGCACCCAATGGATGTGGAAAAAGGCTTTAACGGCGTCTGTCCTTTCCACAAGGGATGTTTGGAAGGCTTAGCAGCAGGTCCTAGCTTAGAAGCGCGGACGGGTGTGCGTGGTGAAAATATCGAGCTCAATAACTCTGTCTGGGATATTCAGGCTTACTATATTGCGCAGGCAGCTATTCAAGCGACGGTGACTTTCCGTCCAGATGTCATTGTCTTCGGTGGTGGTGTGATGGCGCAACAGCACATGTTGGACCGTGTCCGTGAAAAATTTACTGTCCTGCTCAATGGTTATCTGCCAGTGCCAGATGTGCGTGATTACATTGTTACACCGGCTGTCGCAGGAAATGGCTCGGCTACACTAGGGAATTTTGTCCTCGCAAAAGATATTAGCGAACGCTATGCAAAATAAGTAAATAAGACGTTGAGAGTTTTCAAATAAACTAAGGAGGCTGAGATAGGGAATCCAGCCTCTTCCATTTGAGGTAAAATATGCAAAAAGCAATTGTGAAAGATCCTTTCTTTTTACAGCAAAAATCAGTCCCTGCCACGAAAGCTGATCTATTTTTGGCTCAGGACTTGCAGGATACCTTATTGGCCCATAGAGAGTCTTGTGTCGGTCTTGCTGCAAATATGATTGGTTTCCAAAAGCGGGTGATTATTTTTATGTATGGTATGTTGCCCATGGTCATGTTTAATCCAGTTCTCATTCAGAAATCAGGAGCTTATGAAACGGAAGAAGGCTGTCTGTCTTTGACAGGCAGCCGGTCAACCATTCGTTACCAGAAAATCACTGTCGAATATCTGGATCAGAATTGGCTGAAGAAGGCCATCACTTTAGAGGATTTCCCAGCGCAAATCTGCCAGCACGAATTGGACCATTTGGAAGGAATTCTCATATAGGAAATATATCTGGAAAGGATAGGAATAGAATGAAAGTATATCAGCGCGATGGAGAAAAATTTTATATCATGGGCTTTCTCTTACTCTTTTTTATCTTTTTTACCATGTCTTTTGTATCTATGGATAAGGCCTCCCCTGAGTCAACAAGTCAAAATAGTAGCAATCAACTGGTTCATAGGGCTTCTACCAGCAAAGAAGACCAAAGAAGCAGTCAGATTACTGAAGAAAGTAACAATATGCTCCATCCAGTCTATTGGGGAATGGGCATAACCGCTATTTTGATGATCGTTCTAGGCTATATTTCGAATCATAGGCCCCCGATTTTAGAGATGGATGAGATGGGAATAAGGCTGAGAGGCTTATCTGATAAAAGAGAGAAGTACTTCTTGTGGCAGGAGATTGAGCAAATTGAATACGATATATCTCGACCTAGGATGAGATCTTCCGAACCGACCAGTCGAATTTTATATTTCTATCCTAAAAATCAAGAGGAGAGTGCGGTCTCTTTAGACCTGGCAGATGTGAAAAGTACTAGCTTCAATGAACTTCATCAAGAAATTTCCAATCTTGCGCCTCATGTCAAGTGGCTATTTCCATAGAATGAATGATGAGGAAGATTATTCTAGAGCAGGGATTTGCTACTCTGTTTCGTTTAAAAATATTAAGATTAAAAAAATTCTATTGGTAGAACTGGGCCTCTTGGTTCCAGTTTATTTTTTTTATTAAAAATAGTTCTCATAGAAACTTTTTCTTGACATCTGCTTTTCATGTGGTAAAATAGTTCTCATGAAAACTAATTAGTTCTCGTGAGAACCAATTTAGAAAGGAAGAATTGATGGAAAAGCCTTTATTAGAAATGAAACGTTTTGGTCGAAAAATTCATCTCATGGTAGAGAAACTTGCCAAGGAGCAAGGGATTGAGTCTATGGCTGGGCCGCAGGGGCAGGTCTTGCATATTGTTGCCCATCGTGCGGAAGAAGGCAAGGACACGCTTATCAAGGATATTGAGCAGGAGTTGGATATCTCCAAATCGGTGGCCTCTAACTTAATGAAACGGATGGAGAAGAATGGCTTTATCCAGCTGGAAGTTAGCAAGACAGACAAGCGGGCCAAGTATATCCGCCTTACTCCGCAGTCGCAGGAAAGAATGAAGAAAATCCGCGCCTTTTTTGGTGAAATAGATCGGTCTATTTTGAATGGTGTTTCTGAGCAGGAGCTGTTGATTTTTTCACAAGTCATGGCCAAGTTTTATCAGAATATCGAAAGTTTAGAAAATGGAGGGAAAGATGATTAAGCTATTTAAACGGCTGACGGTAAGGGAAGTGAGCATGATTGTTCTCAGTGTGCTCTTCACCTTCCTGACGGTATTTTTGGAATTAGAGGTTCCGACCTATATTTCGACGATTACAGAGCTACTACAAACGCCGGGAACAGTTTTAGCAGATTTGTGGGAACCGGGATTGAAAATGCTTGGCTTATCCTTTGCTAGTTTGCTGTCAGCTATCGTGGTTGGCTACCTTGCGGCTCGTCTAGCTGCCAGTTTTACGCAGAGTCTGCGGAGCGATATTTTCAACCGTGTGCTGGATTATTCGCAGACGGAGATTAAGAAATTTTCGATTCCTAGTCTGCTAACTCGGACGACGAATGACATTACCCAGGTGCAGACCTTAATCACCATGGGGCTGCAGGTGGTGACTAGGGGGCCGATTATGGCGATTTGGGCTATGACCAAGATTATCGGCAAGTCTGAGAACTGGCTGATTGCTGTTCTTATTGCTGTTATTGTCAATGTTCTAATGACAGCAGTCTTAATGACACTGGCCTTTCCCAAGCAGTCAGTTGCGCAGCGTTTGGTCGATAAGCTAAATAGCGTCACTAGAGAGAGTCTGACTGGGATTCGCGTGGTCCGAGCTTACAATGCGGAAGATTATCAGGATGAGAAATTTGCAGCAGCTAATGATGAAGTGACCCGTCTTAATCTCTTCATTAATCGTCTGATGGCCATGATGAATCCAGTTATGATGGGGATTTCCAGTGGTTTGACACTGGCTATTTACTGGATCGGGGCTTATCTGATTCAGGAGGCTGGGCTGCAGGAGCGTCTCCCACTCTTCAGTGATATGGTCGTCTTTATGTCCTATGCTATGCAGGTTGTGATGGGCTTCTTGCTCATGGGTGCCCTCTTTATCGTCCTGCCTCGGACCATTGTATCGGCTGGCCGGATTAATGAAGTGCTGGACCTGCATTCTTCTATTACCAGTCCGGAACAGCCTAAGGCAGCAGCGGATAGCAAGGGAGAGGTGGTCTTTCGAGATGTGTCCTTCCGCTATTCTAAGAATTCTGAAGCGGTCATTGAGCATGTCAGCTTTACAGCGCAGGCTGGTGATACTGTAGCCTTTATCGGCTCAACCGGTTCAGGGAAATCTACTCTTGTCAATCTCATTCCTCGTTTTTACGATGTGACAGAAGGAGAGATTCTGGTAGATGGCGTCAATGTTCAGGATTACCAGCTGGAAGACCTACGCAATAAGGTTGGCTACATCCCGCAAAAGGCTGTGCTTTTCTCTGGTGATATCGAGAGCAATCTGGACTTTGGTCAAAGTCAAGCAAGTCCGCTGGATGAGCAGGGGATGTGGGAGGCTCTTGACCTGGCACAAGCCAAGCCCTTTGTCCAAGAGAAAGAAAAGGGACTCAAGTCAGAAGTGGCTCAGAGCGGGACCAACTTCTCTGGTGGCCAGCGTCAGCGTTTGGCTATTGCTAGAGCCTTGGCTCGTAAGCCAGAAATCCTCATCTTTGACGACTCCTTCTCAGCGCTAGACTATAAGACAGACCGCATTTTGCGCAAGGAACTGGCTGAGCGAACGCAGGATATGACCAAGCTGATCGTAGCACAGCGGATTTCTACCATCATGGATGCGGATCAAATTTTGGTATTGGATGCTGGTAAGGTAGTCGGTCAAGGTACCCACCGAGAGCTTTTGGCAAATAACGCGGTTTATCAAGAAATTGCCTACTCACAACTATCCAAGGAGGAATTAGAAAATGGAAAATAAGAAGTCTTCATTATTTAACCAGATGCGGCCTTATCTCAAAGGTTTCCAGCTTCCTCTTGCTTTGGCATTTGTGGGAGCTGTCTTGTCAAACATTATCACGGTCTATGGGCCAAATAAATTAAAAGAAATTACTAATCTCATTTCTGATGGTCTGGGTAGCAACATTGATTTAAAAGCTGTGTCTCAGATTGCCTTTCTCCTCGCTATTCTATATGCAGTAGGAGCCCTGCTCAACTATGGTCAGTCCTTTATCATCAGTACGGTTGTCCAGTATTTCTCCAAGCGTCTACGGACGGCCATCGCAGAGAAAATTAACAAGCTTCCATTGAGCTATTTCGATGGTCATTCTCAGGGGGATACGCTGTCGCGCGTGACCAATGACGTGGATACGGTAGGCCAATCTCTCAACCAGAGTTTAGGAAGTGTTATCTCTTCTAGCTTGCTTTTGGTGGCTGTGGTTTTGACTATGTTCTTTATGAACTGGATTTTGGCTTTGGTGACCATTTTGGCTACTGTAGTCGGTTTTGTCTTTGTTGGCCTCATCATGGGCAAGTCTCAGGGCTATTTCACTGCCCAACAAAACGATTTGGCTGCTGTTAACGGTTATGTAGAGGAAATGTACTCCGGCCATAATGTTGTTATCAGCTACAATGCCATTGAACAGTCAAAGGAGCACTTTGCAGTTCTCAATCATAATCTCTATAACAGTATTTGGAAATCGCAATTTATCTCTGGCATGATGATGCCGCTCATGTTCTTTACAGGTAATTTCGCCTATGTGCTGGTTATTTTGGTCGGTGCTGCTCTGGCGATTAATGGTTCTATTAGCATCGGGATTATCGTTGCCTTTATGGTTTATGTGCGGACCTTCTCTCAGCCTTTGTCACAGATTGCACAAGGAATCACTGTCTTGCAGCAGGCCGGTGCAGCACTGGTTCGTGTCTTTGAATTCCTAGCTGAGCCTGAGATGGAAGACGAGCAGCGTAAAGAGCAGCAGCTTACTGCTGTCAAGGGAGATGTTGCTTTTGAAGAGGTCTTCTTTGGCTACAAGCCAGACCAGACGATTATTCATGATTTCTCAGCCCAGGCCAAAGCCGGACAGAAGATTGCCATTGTCGGTCCGACGGGTGCTGGTAAGACGACCATTGTTAATCTGCTCATGAAGTTCTATGAAATTGATAAAGGGCGTATCAGCATTGATGGTATAGATATTAAGGATATGAAACGCTCCGAGGTTCACGATGCCTTTTCAATGGTCTTGCAGGATACCTGGCTCTTTGAAGGAACTATCCGAGAGAACTTGATTTATAATCAGGAGCATGTGACAGATGAAGCAGTTGTTGCCGCAGCAAAGGCGGTCGGTGTTCATCACTTTATCATGACTCTGCCGCAGGGCTATGATACGGTGCTGGATGACACGGTCAACTTATCGGTTGGTCAGAAGCAGCTATTGACCATCGCTCGTGCTCTACTGAAAGATGCGCCGCTCTTGATCTTGGATGAGGCAACTTCGTCAGTCGATACGCGGACGGAGGAGCTGATTCAAAAGGCTATGGACAAACTCATGGAGGGCCGGACTTCCTTTGTCATTGCTCACCGCCTGTCTACTATCCGTAATGCGGATCTTATCTTGGTCATGCGCGATGGAAATATCATTGAGCAGGGCAACCACGACGAGCTCATGGAGCAGAATGGCTTCTATGCTGACCTCTATAATAGTCAGTTTGAGGAAGGTGAAGTAGCTTAAGGATAGCAATGGAATATTCTGCTAAAAAAAT
>NZ_JAPVZT010000016.1:0-27265 GCF_041432495.1 Streptococcus sp. 27098_8_73 | reverse complement strand
ACTTGCTGAGACTGACTGGCTCAAGCTCAACGAAGCTGAGGCACTTGTGCTTACTGATACAGACTGGCTGGTGCTCAATGACGCTGAAGCTGACTCACTTGCTGAAACTGATTGACTCAAGCTCAAGGACGCTGAAGCACTGGCACTTACTGAGACAGACTGACTTGTGCTCAATGACGCTGAAGCAGACTCGCTTGTTGAAACAGACTGACTCGTGCTCAATGAGGTTGAAGCTGATTCACTTGCTGAAACTGATTGACTCAAGCTCAATGACGCTGAAGCTGATTCACTTGTTGAAACGGACTGGCTCAGGCTTACTGAGGCTGAAGCACTTGCGCTTGTTGAGACAGATTGGCTGCCACTCAACGAAGCCGAGGCTGATTCACTTGTTGAAACGGATTGGCTCAGGCTCAATGATGCTGAAGCAGACTCGCTTGTTGAAACGGATTGACTCAAGCTTACTGATGCTGAAGTGCTTGTGCTTGCTGAGACTGACTGACTCAGACTTACTGATGCTGAAGCACTTGTGCTTGTTGAAACTGACTGGCTCAGGCTTACTGATGCTGAAGCACTTGCTGAGACAGACTGGCTCAAGCTCAACGAAGCTGAAGCACTGGCACTTACTGAAACGGACTGGCTGGTGCTCAATGAGGTTGAAGCAGATTCACTTGTTGAAACTGACTGGCTCAAGCTCAACGATGCTGAAGCAGACTCGCTTGTTGAGACTGACTGGCTACCGCTCAATGAAGCTGAGGCACTCTTATTCAATGAAACTGACTGACTCAAGCTCAACGAAGTTGAAGCACTATTACTTAATGAGACGGATTGACTCAAGCTCAATGAAGCGGAGGCGCTCTTACTTAATGAAATTGACTGACTCAAGCTCAACGAAGATGAAGCACTCTTACTTAATGAGACGGATTGGCTACCACTCAATGAAGTTGATGCACTCTTACTTAGTGAGATGGATTGGCTGGCGCTCAATGAAGCAGCGCTCTGACTCACTGAGACAGACTGACTACCGCTCACTGAGGCCGAAACACTATTTCTCGCTGAAACCGAGCGGCTGGCGCTCATCGATGCCGATTGGCTATTGCGCAAGGAAGTAGACAAGCTCTGGCTAGCAGAAACTGAACGGCTGGCGCTCGTTGAAGCCGACGCACTCGCTGATGTACTAGCACTTACTGAGGCACTGGTTGACTGTCTTTGACTTAGACTAGTTGAAGCACTGCTACTCTTATACTCACTATCAGAAAGTTTTACAGTGAACGTATCCGTAGTCTTATCTTTATAGATAATGGTAACTGTTCCATTGTTACTAATAGTAAAGGAAGCAATACGTTTTTCCTGCTTATTGTTTAGTTTCTCAACAGCCGCCAATATACGAGTTTTTTCTTGAGAATTTAATAGAGAAACATTCTCTACTTGGAAGGTTTCAGTCGGTGCTACCCCTTCCATAATATCTGTCAGCCTACCTTGCACAATACGGACATTACCTGGCGAAGCATTTCCTGCACTATTTTTATTCCCAGCCTTATCCGTTGCTACTGCATTACGTTGCCAACTATTTCTACCATTTTTATCGTACTCTAGATTATCATTCAAATGAGCTCTTACTGTAATGCGAGCTGGACTAGCAGTAGTTGCTGTAATATTCCCCGTTAAATGATCTACTGTTCCCGTCCCATATTTATTATCTTCAAAGAAATTATTTTTAATGGCTGAACCATTTGCATCTGCATTTGAAACGATCTTAAATTCTGATAATTGCCCGCTATTATCTGTAGCAGTGAAATTAATTTGAATATCATCTCCTGCGTACACAACATAGTTGCCGTTTACAGGTGTTAGAGTTTGACCGTTACGAGTCACCGTCGCACTTGGAACTGGAACAGCATCCACATTAGCTGGGATAACATCTGTAGTATTATCACGGTAGGTAATGGTAATATTCCCATTTTCAGCTACCGAAATCGTTCCGGTTACGCCATCTTTCGTAAAATCACTACCAGATAAAAGCGACTGGTTTTTTTCTTTAAATTTTTCAAGTACCTGATTGCGTTCACTTACAGTCAAAGAAGAGGGATTCTTAACAATAACGGTATCCCCACTAACTGGGTTGTGGCGTTCGTTGAAGCCTTTGATATGGAAATTCGTACGTGCTGTCGCAGTCAGGCCATGAATATCTGTTACTGTGTACTCCAGAACATAGGTACCAGGCTTATAGGGTTTCCAAGTTCCGTTTTCACGACCCACTGTCCCTTTTATGTCAATGTTGTATGTCTTTTGGGCACCTATTTGTTTCCCCCATTGATCATAGATATATAGATCTCCAAATACCCCTTTCTTGTTAGTTGGATAGTTCGGTGCACTTAAACCTGTAATAATAGCATTGGATGGGGAGGGCGTGATTTTAGCCATCCCTTTATCATCATTCAGCCTTATCTGAAAATTATTGATTGCTTCATCATTATAAATTGTGATAGTGGATGGCATAGAAATCGTAGGCGGATTAGAAGCTGCATGCAGGTGTGCCCCTCTAGTAATTTCTGTCCCATTTCGTGTATCACGCACACCAGAATTAGCCGCCAACACAGCATTAACAATCGAATTACGTGCTAAAGTAGCTTTTTGCACTACTGTTGTTAAATCGCTAGTTGGATCAGCTAAGGCCTTTTCAATTTCTGCTAGCGTCGCATTGGCCTTAACAAGAGCTGAATCCGTATTTGGTAAATCAACCGCTTTTTCTAGATAGTCACCTATTTCAGCTGAAAGATTGGTCAACTTCCTACGGTTTTCTTCTTGTTGTTTAGCAGTGACTTCTGAAGATGCTAATGCAACCGCAGCAGCTTCAATTAAGCTAGTTGTGACAGAAGTTGATTGAACTCCACTAACACTATTCTTACCAGTAATTTCAGTTATTTTTAATTCAGCAGAAGCACTGACAGACTCTTTTGGTGAAGTGGTCACGGTCTTATCTACCGTTTGACTCTTCTCAGCTTGTTTGAGCGCATCCTTGCCTTGGGCTTGATTCTTATCAGCGATCACACCAGCGGCCAAGTTGTTGCTGGTTGCTAGGGCTTGGCTATTGCTCAACGTAGCACTAGCTACACTTTGTCCGGCAGCAGATGGGACAAAGCTATCAGCAACATTGACTTTGACATCCAGTGAGACAGAATTAGAAGCTGAGACGGAAGCATCAGCTACTGATGCGCTAGTTAGCACTTTATCCTGTTCTAGAGAAGTTGTATTGTTGGAACTCTCTAGCTTAGCTGGCGCTTTGCTCTCTGATACCTTTGTAGCAGGCTCAGTACTCGCTGATTTGCTAGTCAAGACAGAACTGCTAGCAGATACAGACTGGCTGATAGAAGTTGAGTTACTAGCGGAAACTGATTGACTGAGCGATTGACTAACAGACTGGCTAGTCGAGATGCTAAGAGAGACTAACTCACTTGTAGAGACAGAAGTGCTGACTGACTGACTCACTGAAACAGAGGCTAACTCAGAAGCTTGTTCTGCTTTTGCTTTTCGCATTTCCGCTTGCGCTTGAGCAATGATCGAATTTGTACTTGCTTCTGCTGCTTCTTCATTGTCCTTGACTTCAGCTGAAATAACTGCTTTATCAGTATATTCAGATGTTTCATCTGCATAGACAGACTGCTCCTGAGTCACCATTAGCCCCGCTGCCCCAGCGGCTAATATCCCTCCTAGGCCTGCAAGAGTATTGAGGCTCAGATGATCGTGATCAAGCTCTTCAGTATCTGACAAGCTGTTTGAGACAACTTCTCCCATTCCACCGATACGAAAAAGATCGAGTTGAGAATTTGAAGCTTTTACCCAATTTTTCCCAGACTTATAGAGCTTATACCGCTTCTTTTCGTCAATAATCTCGAAATCTTTGTTATATTTCTTACTTCGAAACATCCTTTTCCTTTCCTTTTCCAACATGCCAGCCTTTGTTAATCTCATGACCATTAGCAAAGAAACTGACCCATTGCATGCTATAGTTTATAAGCAAGAATACACACCCTTTTACATTTTTATGCTAGGTGCCCTAATGCTCCAGATAGTATTTTAACAAAAATAAGACAAGAATTCAATCTATTGAAACCTTCATTTATTGACAATAAGCTTGATAAATCAAGCTATTTTGAACTATCTATATTAACCTAGAGATTTAAGGTATAGATTATTATAAGAATTAACAATAAGTAACTATTTATACAAAAAAAGTTAGACAGCCTGTCTGAGATACATGACCTCAGACCCGTCTAACTTTTTCTTTATTACATGTTACTATGAATTAGCCAGAAAGATGCTTAATAATCCAAATCATCCGCATAACCAGCTCCATTTCCTACAAAGTAGCCTGTCTTACAGTTCATACTAAATAGGTAAGTTCCGTCTGGTTTAAAGAGATTATAGTAGCCATTTCCCTTGACAATGTTAACTTTTTCAAGGATGAACTGGTCTCCTGTGATGTAGCCACGCTCACGAGACACCTTGAGGATTGTTTCCAAGACACCTGGATTGAAGGTCCAAGCAGGATTATTGACATCATCGATAGCTGCTTGATTGTAGGGTACACGACTAAGGTGACGCTGGAGGTTGACTCCTGCACTTGGTAGTCCGATACCAGTTTCTGCATTTCTAATACCACTAGGATCACTAGGCGCTGGAGTCACAACTGGCGGCGTTGATGGGACTGATGGTGCCGTAGAAGGCGCTGACGGTTCCACTGTCGGACTAGGCGCTGGTGCTGGTAGCTGCTGACTACGTCCTTGAGCAATAGCCGCCTTCAAGACCTCATCCAACTTGCTATTACCTGTCGATACATCTGGAAGATTAGCGTTTTCTTTCACTTGGGCATCCGTCTTCAAGAGACCGTCAACAACGGCACCCGTATTGAATTGCGAATTGACACTTTGGATGGCAGAAATTTGCTTAACAAGATCATCATACTTCTTCTTAGCAGCTGTATATTCTGAGCTGCCAGTTAAGACATCTAACTTAGCCTTCAACTTGTCCAAATCACCAAATTTATCATTTTTGATAGCTGTCTGACTACTATCCGTAAAGAAGCTAGCATAAAGGTCTTCAAATTCTTTAGCAGCCTCTTTCTTAGCTTCACTGGAACTTGCAGATTTCTTTTTGCTAGAAGAAACTGTCGAACTGGAACCAGTTGTCGACTTGTGACTCCCCCAGCCTTGATGAAAATACCAAGTCGTTCCAGCGGCAAGCGCTACAAGACCTAAGGCTGAGTATAGGAAGGCTTTCTTCTTGTAGAAAGGCTTTGTCTCAGGCTCGTCCTCATCTTCAAATACTGTCGGAACTGGCTTTGATACCGGCTTTGTTGCCGGGATGACTGGTGCTTCAGCTGCAACTGTTAGCGCTGGTTGTGCAGCCTTTGTAGTCTCTATGTTTGCTGAATTTGCAGTTTCTGCTTTCACTGGCTGCGCCGAAGGTGAGGTCACATTGGCAGTATTTTTCTTTGCCTGAGACTGACTCTTAAGCTGTTTGATGGTCTCTTGTATCAAAGCTTCTTTTTGTTGTGCCAGCTCTTCCATGATTCTCAGCTTTTGGGTTTCAAATTTTCCAGCCTCGATTTCATCTCGGTGTTGCTTGATGTACTTATCTAGGATATTGTCTCCTTCAGTCACACCAGCCTCGACTTCCTCGTTTTTCCGAGCAGCCTGACCGACCGTCATTTCTTTCGCATCTTCTAAGTCCAGAACGGTTTCTTTTGATTCTTGCTCTGTTGGCATCTTTTCTTCTTTGCTCACAGCAGTTCCTTTCTAATCTAGTTGTCTTTTGACCCTTTGGCCAAAGTATTGATATAAGTCTACTTTTAGAGTACCGTTGTAGAGTTTTCGCTTTTTATCCGCCTGACTGCCATATTTGGCTTCAAAGGCCTCATCACTGGTCAAGATAAATTTACTCCATGTCTTCAAGGGAGCAAAGGTTTCTCCCATTTCTTGATAAAGCTTAGTCACAGCATCATCGTCTAACAAACGCTCACCATAAGGCGGATTAGAAATAATCACGCCATTGATCTTGTCCGTATGAAGGTCTTGCAGGCGCATTTGCTTAAATTGAATCTGGTCAGCAACGCCCGCTTCTTCCGCATTTTTCTTGGCAATCTCTACCAGACGAGCATCTAAGTCAGAACCCGAAATATCCAGCTGAATATCTTGGTCAATCTGAGCTAGAGCTTCTGCCCGAAGTCGACGTACCAAGTCCTTGTCTACCCAATTCCAGTCTTCAAAAGCAAAGGAACGGTGTAAACCTGGTGCCATCTTCATCCCAATCATAGCCGCTTCGATACAGAAGGTTCCTGATCCGCAAGTCGGGTCAATCAAGGGTTTGTCTGGGTACCAATTTGACAAAAGCAAAATCGCGGCTGCCATATTTTCTTTGATTGGCGCTCCGCCCTTCTCAGTCCGATAGCCACGTTTGAACAAGCTAGAGCCACTGGTATCAATCATGACCGTCACTAAATCTTTCAAAATGGAAACTTCAATCTTAAATTCTGCTCCATTTTCCTGCACAGGAACACCTTCTGGACGAGCATAAAGCTTTTGCAGTTTTTTTACAACTGCTTTCTTTGAAATGGCTTGAACACTGGGCTCATTATGAAGTTTTGACTTGACGCATTTGGCTTTAGAAATGGGGAATTTGGCACCTAAGGGTAGATAATTTTCCCAGTCCAAGGCAAAGACACCTTGAAAAAGCTCTTCAAATGTTTTGGCTGGAAATGTACCCACAACAATCTTGATCCGATCTGCTGAGCGCAGCCAGAGATTGGTTTGAATGATTGTAGCCATGTCGCCACTAAAGCGAACACGGCCATTTTCAACCTGACAATCTATGCCCAAATCTCGGATTTCACGGCCGACAACGGCTTCCAAACCTGCCGCCGCTGTAGCAATTAAATTAAATTTTTCTTTCATTCTTTCTTACTCTATCACTATCCGCTTGGCCACGCCGTTAAAAACTGGCCTCAGCTAGAAAGCAGAATGTTCTTGCTTGGCTCCTCATTTTGAGAAAAAACTTGCTTTCCTATTTTTTTGTCCCTTGCAGCAATCTTCTGTCCAAGGGGCTCTATATCTTAATCAAAAAGCTAGCATACGCTAGCTAACCTATGTGCAATTTTCTATAAGCCATGTTTTGTTCCAGAAATGACTAGGTACCATCTCCTTCGATAATCATCTGTCTACTGTTTCCAGTCAGAATGCTATGTTCGTTTCCACGCATTCCGTGCCCCGACCAAAGTTTGGGTTGCTAGCTTGAGGGGTTTACCGCGTTCCACTTCTTCTGTTTCCAGAAGAACTACGTCACTGTGGCACTTTCAGACCTATTCAGACCTATCTAAAGACTTAGCCTTTTCAGTCGCCGTAACGGATTGCTCCGTCCCTAGGCTTATTGTTTCGCCTAGCACAAACACTACCAGCATCACAGCCGGTGCTAGCATGGACTTTCCTCATGAAAATATTAAATCTTCACGCGATTATCCAAAAATTGCACTCTGCAACATTATTGCTCTTCGCTGTCCAGAATCTGTTTACCAAAAACTTCCTTTTCCAAACGGCTTAGGCGTTTCAAAATATCGAAGTTAGTCGCTGTTCCCATCTGTGGCATCTCAATTGTTGGTTGAGCTGGCTGACTAGGCGTTGAAGGAGTAGCAGTTGCTTGATTAGATACTTGTTCCTTCAGAAGGGTAATCTCCTCACGCAACTCCTTTACCAAAGCTGCATAAGTTTCATAATCCTTAATCACATCATCTAAAAATTCATCCACTTCAGCCTTGCTATATCCTCGCACTTCACGCTTAAAGTCTTGATCAAAAATATCTTTTGCTGTATAAATAATACTCGCCATGCTCTCACTCCAATCTAGTTTATCATATCCAATTATATACGAAAGCACCTATAAAAAGCAAGATTTATACCCTACTTTTCCGAAAAAATTTCTGCAACCTCATTCAGGTCATCAAATGTTAATTTTTTGATAAAATACTGTTCTTGATTCTTCATCTCCCTGTAAAGATACTTAAGATTGGTCTCATTTTCTTCATCGTAAAACAGGTAAGCTCCATCCGTATTTTGAAGCAGAAATTGATTGTACTCACGAAACTGACTCGGATTTTGATAGCTAGGATAAGCATATTTGACAAAATCTACTTGTTTAAAATCCGCTAGTTTAGCCTGATTTCCTTCGTTCCAATTTTTTCCCTGATCCTCAAAAAGAAAAATCGTAGCAAGCTTAAAATTGTAAACTTTTCTCAATTCCTGAGCGACTTCTAAAACCCAAGTTTCAAAACCTAGATTTCCCGTAAAGATGAGCCACTCCAATCCTTCATCCAGCAAGCGCTGTAAATCCCGTCTGACCGCCTCTTTGATGATCTTGATCCGCATGTCTTTTTCATTCATAATGCCAAGTTCAAAAGCCTTGTAACCTACAATTAATAGACTTGTCATTTATTCTCCCTCAAAAAATATTTTTATGATATAATAGAGTGATGTTATTGTACCAATAAGGAGTTTTATGGTCAACTACCCTCACAAGCTAAAAATAAAAAGTAAATTAGCCCATCCAAGTTCAAAGGCGGCTGTTAACTTTGCCAATCGTGGGATGTCTTTTGAGAAGATGATCAACGAATCCAACAACTACTACTTGAGTAGAGGACTCGCTGTCATTCATAAGAAACCGACACCCATTCAGATTGTCAAAGTGGACTATCCTCAACGCAGTCGCGCAAAGATTGTGGAGGCCTATTTCCGACAGGCATCCACGACTGATTATTCTGGCGTCTTTAAGGGACATTATATTGATTTTGAAGCCAAGGAAACACGGCAAAAAACGGCTATGCCTCTAAAGAATTTCCATCTACACCAGATTGAACATATGGAAGCTGTCCTTCAGCAAAAAGGAATCTGCTTTGTCTTACTGCACTTCTCTAGCTTGCGGGAGACTTATCTACTTCCGGCATCTTATTTGATTACATTTTATAAGATAGATAAAGGCGGAAAATCCCTCCCTTTATCTTACATTCAAGAACATGGATTTTTAATCGAAACAAAGCAATTTCCAAGCATCCCTTACCTTGAAATTATCGAACAAAAACTACTAGGTGGTATCTCAAATGAATAAACAAACCCTTTTGCAGGCCTTAAAATATCTTGCAACTGCCCTCTTATCTCTCTTTATCATTGGAGTTGTGGCTGGCGTTCTTGTCTTCACATACTATGTCGCCAAGTCTCCTACCCTTTCTGAGAAGGATCTTGTCGCAACAACTTCAAGTAAGATTTACGATAGCGATAACAATCTGATTGCGGACCTCGGTTCTGAAAAGCGGGTCAATGCGTCAACAGACCAGATCCCTACACAGCTAGTAGATGCCATCGTTGCGATTGAGGATCACCGTTTCTTTAATCACCGTGGGGTTGATTTTATTCGAATAGGCGGAGCCTTCCTGAGCAATCTTCGAGGAGGCGGACGCCAAGGGGGATCTACCTTAACCCAGCAGTTGATCAAGTTGACTTATTTCTCCACTTCCTCAGCGGATGCTACCCTTTCT
The DNA here is from genome assembly GCF_041432495.1 of Streptococcus sp. 27098_8_73. Taxonomy (NCBI): domain Bacteria; kingdom Bacillati; phylum Bacillota; class Bacilli; order Lactobacillales; family Streptococcaceae; genus Streptococcus; species Streptococcus sp. 27098_8_73. The sequence goes on along the minus strand of NZ_JAPVZT010000016.1, from coordinate 17,688 downwards.
CGGAAAATCCAAGAAGCATGGCTGGCAACTCAACTTGAGCGAAAGGCTACCAAACAAGAAATCCTGACATACTATGTCAATAAAGTCTATATGTCTAATGGAAATTACGGGATGCAAACAGCTTCTCAAAGTTACTACGGCAAAGATTTGAAAGATTTGACCCTTCCTCAGATTGCCCTGCTTGCAGGAATGCCTCAGGCTCCTAACCAATATGACCCTTACACAAATCCAGAAGCTGCCACTCAGCGTCGTAATCTCGTATTATCTGAAATGTATGAACTCAAGTACATCTCACCAGAACAATACGAACAAGCTATCAATACACCAGTGACCGACGGCTTACAGAGCTTGAAAAATTCAGCTAGCTATCCTGCCTATATGGATAACTACTTAAAAGAAGTTATTGAGCAAGTCGAAGAAGAAACTGGCTACAATGTCCTTACGACTGGTATGGAAGTTTATACCAACGTTAATACCGAAGCACAGAAAAAATTGTGGGATATTTACAACACGGAAGAATATGTTGCTTATCCAGATGATGAACTGCAAGTGGCATCAACTGTTATGGATGTTACCAACGGGAAAGTCATTGCCCAACTGGGTGCTCGCCATCAGTCTTCCAATGTTTCTTTTGGTACCAACCAAGCAGTCGAAACAAATCGCGACTGGGGTTCTACCATGAAACCAATTACCGATTATGCCCCAGCCTTGGAATACAATGTTTTCACTTCCACTGCTGCCTCAATCCAAGATGCTCCTTACTATTTCCCTGGAACATCTACTCCTGTCTATAACTGGGATAAACGCTATTATGGCTGGATTACTATCCAATACGCCATCCAAGAATCCCGTAACGTACCAGCCGTCAAATCGCTGGAAGCAGTCGGATTAGATAATTCATTGAAGTTCCTCAATGGCCTTGGTATCAATTACCCTGAAATGCATTATTCTAATGCGATTTCAAGTAATACAAGCGAATCTGGCAACCAATATGGAGCAAGTAGCGAAAAAATGGCTGCTGCCTACGCTGCCTTTGCTAATGGCGGTACATATTACAAACCGCAATACGTCAACCGAGTTGTCTTTAGCGACGGTACAGAAAAAGTCTTTTCAAATGGCGGATCAAAAGCCATGAAAGAAACGACAGCCTACATGATGACAGACATGATGAAGACAGTTCTTCAGTCTGGAACTGGTACCAATGCTGCAATTCCAGGAGTTTATCAAGCAGGTAAAACTGGTACTTCCAACTATGCAGATGATGAGCTAGAAAAGTTGACAAAACCTTACTACAGTTCTAGCATTGTCACACCAGACGAACTGTTTGTTGGCTACACTCCACAATACTCTATGGCTGTTTGGACTGGTTACTCAAATCGCCTCACTCCTGTTTTAGACGATGGAGTTAAGGTAGCAACCGATGTTTACCGCTCTATGATGCTCTATCTGACAGGCTATAGCAATGAAGACTGGACACCACCAAGCGGACTTTTCCGTAGCGGATCCTATCTCTATCTCAATGGTACTTCTACTTACAGCCGCGCTTATACCCAAGCATCTTCAAGCTCCACTTCTGAGTCAAGCTCAGAATCTTCAAGTCAAAGTACGAGCGAATCTAGCGAAGAACATAGTAGTACCAACTCTAGTTCCCAAACAAGTTCAACAAGTTCTGGAACAACCAGCAGCTCAACTAGTTCTAACCAAGGAACTGAACATCGTTAAACATAAAAAAGATTGGATTTTAGAAATCCAATCTTTTTTATGTTTAAATAAATCAATAGCTTTCTGCAATTGCTCATCCTATCAAATTATTTCGCCATTAGCAAGAGCTCCCATTGGATCCCATGGTGCTAGGACAATTGGATCAGCATTGTAGGCTGCCAACTCTTCTGGAGTCAATAATTCTTTTCTGACTACGATTTGGTAAGTGTACTCATCCATCCAAGCGTCGCTAGCGACAAAGTATCCCTTATCACCAACCTTTTCGCCCCAAGAATTTTCTACTTTCCATTTTTTAGCTTGACCATTTTCATCCAAGTCTACTCCAGCCAGTACCATGGCATGAGTCATGAGGCTTTCGCTATAATCAAGACGACCTGCCTTATCTTGGGTCAATTGGATATCCATGCTAGAGGTTAAATCATGCATACCTGCTTCCATGATACCAGCCTTGCGATTGCTGGACTGACCCACATCAGAGCCAAACCAAACAGTCTCGCCAGCCTGCATCTGTGCAATAGCTAATTCCTTGAGACGTTTCATTTCTACATTCAAATAGCGAACAGGTTTACTGCCGACTACATTGCCCAACATCTCGACTGTGTAAGACTTGCCATAAGGTTTATCGGCTGTTGGTGCATTGATAATAGACACATAGTCATCCAGCTTGAGATCTACATATTTTTGGTAAAAGGCCTGCGGAGTCAAATCAGCTTCCCTATGGTAATTACCGTCCTTGTCCCGATAAGCAAAGGCAAACTTCTGAGGCGGTAAGCCCAACGACATCGCTAGGAAGTTGAAAATTTCCTGCAGCAAAGCTTCTTTCTTAGCTTGTAGCATAGCCTCATCTGCACCACTCAAGGCCAGCTCACGCAAGATTTGCGCATCCTGACGCAAGAGTTTATTGAGCAACTGATTGAGTTCCCGGCTATTGCTGGATGAAATTGACTCTGGATAGACTGACTTAGGCACAACGCCGTATTTCTCAAAAAGCGCTACGACCATATCCCACTGACCGCCATCCTGCTGAGGCGTATCTAGGAGAAACTTGACCTTACGACTAGTCAATTCTTGGTCAGCCGTTGCCAAAACCTGCTCCAAAAACCAGTTAGATTTTTCATACTTATCCCAAAAGAAGGTATGAGCCTGAGACAGCTCAAAATCCTCCAGCTGGAAGCCCGCAATCATCTTGTGACGGAAAGTATTGAGAGCTGCAAACATCCAGCAGCGGCCAGATGCTTTTTGGTCACTGACCTTGTCTTTGGTGAGATCTAGTGAGAAAACAGGGGCATTTTCTACAGCAGCAGTCCGTTTTTCCAAAGAAGTCAATAGACCATTGTGGCTAATAGCATTTTCCATTGCCGCATACTTGGGGTTAGCCTCATAAGCAGCGTACAACTTATCTGTAAAATCTTGTTTTAATGAATTCATAAAATCCTCCTTGTCATTATACATCTATTATAGAACTTTAAAAAAAGAGCGCAAGTAAAAAAGTTAGGCTTGCCTAACTTTTTTATTTTAAATCTGATTTTAGGATCCCATAGACGGAAAAATCTTTGACTTGTCCTTTATGAAATATAGCCTGACGGAAAGTACCTTCGTAGTTCATGCCAGCTTTAGTCATAACACGCCCCGAAGCTGGATTGGCTGTTACAAATCTTGCTGTGACACGATTGAATTCTGCGTCTTGCAAGAGGTAGTTCAAAACAGCTTTCAAAGCTTCTGTCATCAGCCCTTGCCCCCAATAGTCTTTACTTAAAATATAACCGACCTCGCAAGCATTAACTGCTTCATCTCTATCTACCACACTAATATCACCAATCACTTGTTCAGGTTTTTCCTTCAGGCAGATGGCCCACTTGTAAAAATCCAGGTTTTGATAGTTCTCAATCCAGCGAGCAATAGATTGTTGGGTGACTTCAGGACTCTTGTAAGCATCCCAGGTCACATGCAACAAATTATCCGGACGAGAAGCCCAATTGTCATACATAGCTTGAGCATCCGATTCCAGAAAATGTCTTAGCAAAAGGCGTTTGGTTTCAATAGACTGTGTACCTGTATTTTTCATAACTTCCCCATTTCTTGGCTCAGACTAAAAAGTTTCGATCGAGATTTTCACTTCCAAAATTCATCAAAAATTGTAATTGGCAAATGGCGTTTGTGCTGACCTTTGTGCCACCAAGACTCGATCGTTTCTTGGGCTTGGGCTGAAACGGACTTGCCTTCGAGATAGTCGTCAATTTCATTATAGGTCACACCCAGAGCGACTTCATCCGCAATCCCAGGTTTTTCTTCTTCCAAGTCAGCCGTCGGCACCTTTTCATAGAGAGCCGGATCCGCTCCTAAGGCGGCCAAAAGCTGCTTTCCTTGACGCTTATTGAGACGGTAGAGCGGTAAAATATCTGCTCCACCATCCCCAAACTTGGTGAAAAAGGCCGTGACATTTTCTGCTGCATGGTCGGTCCCAATGACAGCTCCGCTATATGAACCAGCCAAAGCATACTGGGCAATCATGCGGCTACGCGCCTTGATATTGCCCTTGTTAAAGTCAGAGACTTTGGCACCTGTCGCCTCTACAGCTTTTGTCATGGCATCAGCCGATTCCTTGATATTAACTGTCAGACTGAGATCAGGCTGGATGAAAGCCAGAGCCTTTTGGGCATCGTCCTCATCCGCTTGAATGCCGTAAGGCAGGCGGACAGCGATAAAACGATAGCTCTCATCTCCTGTCTCTGCCCTCATTTCTTCTACGGATATCTGGGCTAAACGACCAGCCAAGGTTGAGTCCTGACCACCAGAAATGCCCAAAACATAGCTTTTCAAAAAAGGATGTTTTCTCAGATAGGCCTTGAGAAAGTCCACCGATTTGCGGATTTCTTCCTCTGGATCAATGACTGGTTTGACGCCTAGTTGACGGATGATTTCTTCTTGTAGACTCATTTTTCTGCTCCTGTCTGGTAGGCTTTCTTGCGCATCTGGTCAATCAAGTCCATCTTATCCTGCCAGATATCACGCGCCAAATCGACAGGATAATCTTGTGGATTGAGGACCCGTTTGTACTCGTCCCAGAGTTTGTCAAATTCTTGTCGGGCATAGTCCTGAATCTCAGACAGACTCGGCAAATCGTAAACGAGCTGGCCTTCTTTATAAATATCCACCAAGAGTGGCACCGCATCGAAATTCTTGACTGTTTTGTTAATATAAGTATAAGTCGGATGGAACATTTCCAGCTCTGCCAGATGGGTGACATCTACACCATCATAAGTGATGTAGTCGCCCTCAGACTTGCCTTTTTCACGGCTGGTAATCCGCCAAACCTGCTTCTTGCCCGGAGTCGAAACCTTTTCAGCATTGTTAGACAGCTTGATGGTGTTACGCAAGTGCCCATTCTCATCTTCAATCGCTACAATTTTGTAAACCGCACCCAGAGCTGGCTGATCGTAAGCAGTAATCAGCTTGGTTCCCACACCCCAGACATCAATCTTGGCCTTTTGCATTTTCAAGTTGAGGATGGTATTCTCATCCAAATCATTGGAAGCATAGATTTCAGCATTTGGGAAGCCCGCTTCATCTAACTGCTGGCGAACTTTTTTGGAAATATAGGCCAAGTCTCCAGAATCGATCCGTACACCCAAGAAATTGATTTTATCCCCAAATTCACGCGCTACACGAATAGCCGTAGGAACCCCGATCCGAAGCGTATCGTAGGTGTCTACCAAGAACACACAGTCCCGATGAGTGCTTGCATAAGCCTTGAAAGCCTCGTAATCATTGCCATAAACCTGCACAAGTGCATGGGCATGCGTCCCTAGAACGGGAATATCAAAGAGCTTACCCGCTCGAACATTGCTGGTACCGTTGGCCCCACCGATAACAGCGGCCCGCGTACCCCAAATCGCTGCATCCATTTCCTGAGCACGACGGGTACCAAACTCCATCAACGGCTCATCTTCGATCACAGAGCGGATGCGAGCTGCCTTGGTCGCAATCAAGGTTTGGAAATTTACGATATTTAAAATAGCTGTTTCCACCAACTGACATTGAGCCAGCGGCCCTTCGACCTGAACAATCGGCTCATTGGCAAAAACCAAATCTCCTTCTTTAGCAGAGCGCACGGTCAGCTGCATCTTGAAATCGCGTAAGTACTCTAAGAAAGCTCCATTATAGCCCAAGGACGCTAAATAGTCCAAATCCGTCTGACTGAATGTCAAATCATTCAGATAAGCCACAATCCTCTCTAAGCCCGCAAAAACGGCATAGCCATTATTAAAAGGATTCTTGCGAAAATAAACTTCAAAAACAGCACGCTTATTATGGATACCTTCGTTGAAATAAACCTGCATCATATTGATTTGATATAAGTCTGTATGTAAAGTCAAACTGTCATCTGGAAACATAATTGAGCTCCTTTTATCATATTTATTCTATATTATAACATAAATTGTAAGAAAGCCTTGATTCAATAGCAAAATACCTCCAGAATTTCTTCCAGAGGTATCGTCTTTTATCTTTCACTTGGAATATTAGATTCCATAAGTCTTGTTCACGCGGCGCATCTGTTTAAATTCTTTTTTATAGGTTACTTTAACTGCTACTTTCATTTTTGCCACCTCGTTTCTTTTGATGCTTTTATTATAGACCTCAAAGCTTAAGGAAGGCTTAGAATTTTCTTGCAGAAAGCTTAAACAAATACATCCAAACTTTATCTTGCTAGTCCAGAAAATCGCGTTTTTCAAGATGCAGGGATACAAGGTGCCAATTGGCATCCTGCCGCCAGCTAGGATTAGCAACGATTTGACTGGCTACCTTGCGCGCTTCTTCCAAAATGGGATAGTCCTCCACGATGTCCGCCACCTGAAACTCTGGAATACCAGACTGGCGGGTCCCGAAAATTTCACCAGAGCCACGCATCTTGAGGTCTTCCTCAGCCAGAACGAAGCCATCTGTTGTCTCGGTCATGATTTTCATCCGTTTCTTGCCAGACTCTGTCTTGGGATTGGCAACCAGCACAGCATAAGACTGCTTATTTCCTCGACCCACTCGTCCCCGCAACTGATGAAGCTGGCTGAGTCCGAAGCGGTCAGCATCCATGATAACCATGATGGTTGCATTCGGAACATTGACGCCGACTTCAATAACTGTAGTTGACACTAGAATATCTGTTTTCCCATCCTTGAAATCCTGCATAATGGCCTCTTTTTCGTCATTTTTCATACGACCGTGAAGGAGAGCCACCTGAGCCTGATTGGCAAAGTAGGCCTTGAGCTCTTCCTCTAGAGCAATCGCGTTTTTCAAGTCCAAAGCCTCGGATTCCTCAATCAAGGGAGAAATGAAGTAGACTTGGGCACCCTTTGCCAGCTCTTTTTTCATCCAGTCCAAGACCACTTCCAACTGCTCATGCTTGACCCAACGAGTAATGATGGGCTTGCGGCCAGCCGGCATCTGGTCGATGATAGAGACATCCATATCGCCAAAAGCAGTAATGGCCAAAGTCCGAGGAATAGGCGTGGCTGTCATCATGAGAACGTCTGGATTATTTCCCTTTTCCCGCAAAATCCGACGCTGGTCCACCCCAAAACGATGCTGCTCATCAATAATGACCAGGCCCAGTCGATGATAGACCACTCCTTCCTGAATCAAGGCATGGGTGCCAACCACCATATCCACTTGTCCTGACTCTATGGCAGCCAAAGTCTCTCTGCGTTCAGCAGCTTTCATACCACCAGTTAGGAGAGCCAAATTCAGTTCAGGAAAGAGCTGAGTCAGGCTATCCAAATGCTGCTCAGCCAAAATTTCTGTCGGAACCATCAAAGCCGACTGATAGCCTGCCGTATGGGCGGCATACATGGCCAAACCAGCCACCACGGTCTTACCACTACCAACATCTCCCTGCAGGAGGCGGTTCATGTGGGCAGGCGATTGCAAATCACCGAGAATTTCTTCCAGACTTCGCTCCTGAGCTTCCGTCAGAGAAAATGGCAGCTCAGCCTTCTTTTGAGCCAGCATTTTTTCCTGCCAAGGAATAGCCAGTCCCTGGCTGACATCCTTGGTTTCATGCTTCAGAACCTGCAGCTGCATCTGAAAATAAAAAAGTTCTTCAAATTTGACCCGACGCAGGGCCTGCTTATATTCCGCCAAATCCTTAGGAAAGTGCATAGCACGCACAGCTTGAGTGCGCCCCAAAAGCTGATAGCGCTCCAGAAGGACAGGAGGAAGATTTTCCTCTAACAACTGATCCAAACCTTGGTCAAAGGCCGCCTTAATCAGCTTGACTAGACTGGCCTGACTAATCCCTTGGGCAACTCGATAGACTGGCTGCAAGTCATCTTCAACCTGAGCTAACACCTTCATCCCCGTCAGACTAGCCTTGGCTTTATCCCATTTACCAAAAATAGCCACCGTCGCTCCCAGTTCGATCTTATCTGCTAGATAAGGCTGGTTGAAAAAGTTGACTGCAATCGCGACTTCTCCCTGCTTGATCGTGAAACGCAGGCGATTACGCTTGTAGCCATAATACTGGACATTAGCTGGAGTCGCGACGATCCCAGAAATAACTGCCTTTTCTCCATCTTCCAAGTCGAGGACATTCTTGCTCTTAAAATCCTCATAGCGAAAAGGAAAATAGAGCAGGAGATCCTGCAGGCTCTCAAGGCCTAATTTTTTAAATTTTTCAGCCGATTTTGGTCCTACTCCTGGCAGGGCCGTTAAAGCCTGATGCAGATTCATCCTGTCTCCTTTCCTTCTTCTTGATTATCTTTTACTTTTTATACTCTCTCGGTACCCTGTCGCTGATTAAGCAGACCACTTCATAATTGATCGTACCACGCTTTTCCGCCACATCCGTTGCTGTGATAAGCTCAGCGCCGCTCTGGCCAATCAAGACCACCTGCGTTCCCAAAGGGTAGACTCGAGGCAGACGCACCGTGATTTGATCCATGGAAACACGACCGACAATTGGACAGCGCTGACCATCGATCAAGACATCAAAGCCCTGCATATCCCGGGTCCAGCCATCAGCGTAACCCAAAGGAATGGTTCCAATGATTTGCTGACTGTCACTGGTATAGGTTGCCCCATAACCGACATGGGCGCCTGCTTGAATTTCTTTGATATGAACCAAGGCAGATTCTAAGCTCAAAGCTGATTTGACCTCATAAGGCAGGTCCAGCACTCGTCCGCTAGGATTCAGACCGTAGATAATATCGCCCAGCCGAACAGCATTCATAATCGTTTCACTGTGCCAGAGAGTTGTAGCAGAGTTGCTAGCATGCACAATCGGCGGCAAGAAAGCTAACTCACTCAAAATCTCTTTAAAACGATTTAATTGGGCTACAAAATGACTTGTATCTAATTCGTCAGCTGTTGCAAAATGAGTGAAAATCCCTTCTATCACAGCACCTGCTGCTTGCAGGCGGCTAATTGCTTGCTGGGCTTCTTGACTATCACGAAAGCCAATGCGTCCCATGCCTGAATCAATCTTGATATGAACAGTCAAACCCGTCAGATTAGCCTGCTGGCTCAAGAGTTCCTCCAGCCAAGCTAGGCTGGCCACCGTCAAGGTAATCTGCTGCTGAATCGCTAAAGGCACAGCTTCCAATGAAGAAACACCCAAAATAAGAATGGGTTTAGCAATGCCAGCTTCTCGTAGTTCGAGGGCTTCGTCAATATTAGACACACAAAAACCGTCTACAAGCGGCTGAATATGCTGAGAGACAGGAACCGCGCCATGTCCATAAGCATTGGCCTTGACTACTGCCCACTTCTGGACCGACTGGGGAATATGAGCCACAATTTGCTCAATATTAAATGCAATAGCAGACAGGTCTATGACTGCTTTAGTGGGTCTATGTAGACTAGCTTTCATTGTATTCCTCCAAAATCACACTGGCGGTCACCAGATTTCCGGCATGGCTGATTGATAGCCATACCGAACCATCAAAGGGGGACTTGCTAAAATAAGGCGCCCCCTTATCATCATTTAAAATTTCCAAATCCTGAAAAGTCACTGGGCCAATACCGGTCCCCCAAGCCTTGGCAAAGGCTTCCTTGGCTGACCAGCGACCTGCCAAATATTCCAGCTTGCGCTTGCCCTTTAAGGAGCCAAACCGAGCCAACTCCTGAGCCGTCAAGATTTTCTCAGCAAAGCGCTCATTCTTCTCGTAGGCCCGACCAATGCTGGAAATCTCTTCTATATCTATTCCGTGTCCTCTTATCATACTTCTATTAGGAATACGAAGCAAGGCCCTTCTCCCAAGGAGATTGAAAGAAAATCTAATTTCGACAAGGCAAACCGATGAGAATGACACTGAAATGCATCAAAGAGGTTTAACATCATCAAAATTAGATTTTCGTAGAGTATGAGCTTGCCTATATTCATTAGTAGACTTCTAGCAAAGCCTCCTAATCCTTTCTATTTAAGCTTCTTTTTCTAAGGTCTCATAGATTTCCTGAACGAGTTCTTCTGTCTTATCCCAGCCCAAGCAAGGATCGGTAATAGACTTACCAAAGACTTCTGGCTCATTCTGGCGGCCATCCTCCAAATAGGATTCAATCATGAATCCACGTACAGCCTTCTTGATTTGCTCATTCCAAGCACAGTTGATCAGAGTCTGACGGATAATCCGGATCTGCTCCAAATACTGCTTGCCAGAATTATCATGATTGGTATCAATCAGGATGAAAGGATTGGACAGCTTCATTTCTTCATAGCGTTTGATCACATCCAGAAGATTTTCGTAATAGAAGTTAGGCTTGTTCTTACCGTACTCATCTAACGCACCACGCAAAATCACATGCGCAAGAGGATTTCCTAACGTTTCTACTTCCTGACCATGATAAAGGAAGATTTGCTTATTTTGAGCAGCATAGACGGCATTAAACATGACTCCAAGATTGCCAGATGTTGGATTTTTCATACCAACCGGAGCGTCAATGCCAGACGCTACAAAGCGGTGTTCTTGGTCTTCAACCGATCGAGCACCTACGGCATGGTAACTAACCAAATCATCTACCAGAACTAGATTGGAAGGATAGAGCATTTCATCAGCTGTGGTCAAGCCTGTCTCAGTAATAACTCGGTAATGAAGCTGGCGCACTGCCTTCAGTCCATTGATCAAGCTAGGGCTTTTTGAAGTATCTGGTTGGTGAACGAGCCCTTTATAGCCGTCCCCATTGGTCCGAGGCTTGGCAGTATAGACCCGCATGACGATAAAAATCTTATCCGCCACTTTCTGCTGGAGGTCAGCCAAGCGGCGAGCGTACTCCAGTACCGCCTCTTCATTGTCAGATGAGCAGGGGCCGATAACCAAGAGCAGGCGTTGATCTTCTCCCTTGATGATGGCGGCCAATTCCTGATCACGCTGATGTTTCTTTTTCAGAGCTTGGTCTGACAAAATCGTTGCAGACTTGATCTGCTCGATATCAATTTCCTGACCTTTTTCTATAAATGCCATATTATTTACCTAGTGTGTCGTATATCTCATGGACGAGTTCGACCGTCTTGTCCCAGCCTAGGCATGGATCTGTGATAGACTTGCCAAAGACTTCTGGTTCATTTTGTCGGCCATCTTCCAAGTAAGATTCAATCATAAAGCCACGAACAACCTTCTTGATTTTATCATTCCAGTCGCGATTGATCAAAGTCTGACGAACAATACGGACTTGCTCCAAATACTGCTTGCCAGAGTTGTCATGGTTTGTATCAATGATGATAAATGGATTTTCTAATCCCATTGCTTCATACTGGGCGATTGTGTCCAGCAGATTATCATAATAGTAGTTCGGAATGTTCTTCCCATATTCATTGATGGCACCGCGCAGAATCGCATGAGCCAAAGGATTTCCACTCGTCTCTACTTCCCGATTGGCAAAGAGGAAGCTCTGCTTGTTCTGAGCCGCATAAATACCGTTAAACATGACATTTAGATTGCCAGATGTTGGATTTTTCAAACCAGTCGGAAAATCCGCTCCACTGGCTACAAAGCGGTGCTGCTGATCTTCAACAGAACGAGCACCGATCGCCATATAGGAAATCAAATCATCTACTAGGGGAAGATTTTCTGGATAAAGCATCTCGTCAGCCGTCGTCATTCCAGTTTCTGAAATCACGCGGTAATGCAGATTGCGAACCGCCTTAATACCGTTGATTAGGCTAGGTGCCGCTGTCGCATTAGGCTGGTGAATCAAGCCCTTGTAGCCATCACCATTGGTCCGTGGCTTGGCTGTATAAACCCGCATGACCATAAAGATCCGATCTTTGACTTCTTCCTGAAGAGCTGCCAAACGCTTAGCGTATTCCAAGACAGCTTCTTCATTGTCTGAGGAGCAAGGACCGATAACCAAAAGGATGCGATCATCCTCACCGCAGATAATAGCTTCTAGTTGGCGATCTCGTTCTTGCTTACGAGCCAAAATAGAACCTTCTAACTTAGCAAGCTGACGCACTTCTGCTACATTGATTGGTTGACTAGTTGCTTTAAAGGTCATCTTCTCTCCTTATAAACTACTTCTTGCGACCATGACAGTTTTTAAATTTCTTACCTGAACCACATGGACATAAATCATTTCTTTTTACAGAGGATAAATCAACATCTTTTGGAAGATTTGGGTTTTGGGCAGCAATGTTTCGAGTAGCTGTCGTGCTGATACTGTGCTCTGTACGTGGACGTTCTTGCTCATGGATCTGTGCTTTCATCATGAGACGAGTCACATCAAACTCGATAGAGCCGATCATATCATTAAACATCCGGAAACCTTCTGCCTGATATTCAACAACTGGGTTGTTCTGAGCATATCCGCGAAGCCCCACAGCCTGACGCAATTGATCCAAGGCGTCGATATGATCTGTCCATTTATTATCTACAACTCGTAGAATCAGCACTTTTTGGAACTCTTGAACTGCTTCTTCATCACGAAGTTTAGAAACCTGATTGGCATAAACTTCAGAAGCTCGCTCCATCAAGTAATCTTTGATCTCTTGATTTGATTTACCTTCTAAATCATCAGCTGAGATAGAATCCTCTGCTACAAGATTATATTTAGCAAAATTCAGAATCGCTTCTATCTTTTCATCATGATCTGAATGACTGCTTCCATCTACAATCCGATTAATCGTCCGACGGATCATAGCATGAATTTCTGGAGCCAAATCACGGTCTGCTGTGATGACATCATAGCGTTGAGAATAGATAATTTCACGTTGTTCGCGCATGACATCGTCATATTGGAGGACTTGCTTCCGAGTATCGTAGTTATTTCCTTCAACCCGTTTTTGGGCTGCTTCCACCTGACGCGTTAGCATCCGAGACTTGATGACAGACTCTTCTTCGCTCAGATTCATCCGGTCTAGCAAGGCCTTAATACGCTCTGAACCGAAGCGTTTCATCAAATCGTCTTCTAGAGATAGGTAGAATTGTGATTCACCCGGATCTCCTTGACGACCTGAACGTCCACGAAGCTGGTTATCAATCCGGCGGCTTTCATGGCGCTCTGTACCAATGACACAAAGTCCACCCAATTCACGGACACCTTCACCTAGCTTGATATCGGTACCACGTCCAGCCATATTGGTCGCGATGGTAATAGCTCCACGCTGACCAGCATTCATGATAATCTGTGCTTCTTTATAGTGGTTTTTAGCATTCAGAACTTCATGAGGAATTCCTGCAGCCACCAATTTTTGAGAAAGATAGTCACTCGTGTCAACCGATACTGTACCGACCAAGACAGGTTGACCTGTTTTGTAACGTTCCTTGACGTCTTCCACGACTGCTTTAAACTTCGCTTCCAAGCTAGGATACAGCAAATCTGGATGGTCAATACGTTGGACCGGACGGTTAGTTGGAATTGGAATTACGCGAATATTATAAATTTCACGGAATTCTTCTTCTTCTGTTTTACCAGTCCCTGTCATCCCTGACAGCTTTTTATACATACGGAAAAGGTTCTGGTAGGTAATCGAAGCAGATGTCTTTGATTCTTCTTGGATAGGCACAGCTTCTTTTGCTTCAATCGCTTGGTGGAGTCCATCAGAGAAACGACGACCTTCCATTGTACGTCCAGTAAATTGGTCAACAATGAGGATTTCCTGCTTTTCACTCACGACATAATCCACATCTAAGGTCATGATATAGTTAGCACGTAAGGCATTGTCGATAAAGTGAGTCAAAGCAACATTCTCAAGGTCGTATAGATTTTCTAAGTTAAAGTAACTTTCAGCCTTGTCAATACCAGAATCTGACAAACCAATCGTCTTAGATGGGATATCAATGATATAGTCATCTTTTTGAAGTGTTTTCACAAAGCTATCCGCTCTATAATAAAGCTGATTCGTATCAGAAGCTGTCGGTCCTGACACGATCAATGGCGTACGCGCTTCGTCAATCAAGATAGAATCCACCTCGTCAACCAAGGCATAGTTAAGTGGGCGCTGCACCATATTTTCAGCCCGAACCACCATGTTATCGCGCAGGTAGTCAAAACCAATTTCAGAGTTGGTTGAGTAGGTGATATCACAAGCATAAGCTTCTCTTTTTTCCATTGGTGACTTAGATGCTAGGTTGATACCAACAGAAAGTCCCAACCAAGAATAAAGTTCACCCATCTCAGTCGCATCACGCTCAGATAAGTATTCATTGACCGTTACTACGTGAACTCCTTGACCAGATAAGGCATTCAGGTAAACAGGCATAGTCGCTGTCAGGGTTTTTCCTTCCCCCGTACGCATTTCTGGCACATCACCATGGTGAAGGACAATCCCCCCCATAATCTGAACCTTATATGGGAAAAGACCTAAGACACGCTTAGCTCCTTCGCGGACAACTGCAAATGCTTCAAACAAAAGTTGATCTAAAGTTTCACCATTTGCATAGCGTTCCTTAAATTCAACCGTTTTTGCTTGCAATTCTTCATCGGTCAAGGCTGCCATTTCGTCCTCATAGGACATGACCTTGTCCGCCATCTTTTCTAATTTTCTTATTTCACCTTTATCATTTTCGATGATTTTTTTTAAAATATTAGCCATTTTATTCCTTACTCGCTATGTTCTGTTTATAAATGTTTCCTCTCATTATAGCATGTTTCCCCATATCTTTCAAGAAATAATCCATTTGGCAACTGGCTTGAAAGGCTGTCGTTTCTCAATTTAAACACTTATCTGCCTAACTCTTCTTGCACTCAAATTTGCTAAATTATCATGGTTTTCACGAAGTAGTTTCTCGCATAATTCTCATAATTTCGATATAATAATAGCAATGAATATCAAAGAAGAAATTATCAAATTATCAAAAGACATTGGCATTTCTAAAATTGGCTTCACGACAGCAGATGACTTTGACTATCTGGAAAAGTCGCTGCGCTTGGCCGTAGAAGAAGGCCGAAATTCAGGATTTGAACATAAGAATATTGAGGAGCGAATTAAGCCTAAGCTGAGTTTGGCCTCAGCCAAGACCATCATCTCTATCGCAGTCGCCTACCCCCACAAGCTCAAGCAACAGCCACAAAAAACAGCTTACAAACGGGGGAAATTCACTCCCAACAGCTGGGGGCTGGATTACCACTATGTCCTACAAGACAAGCTAGATCGGCTTGCAAAGGGAATTGAGGAGTTGACTGCCGACTTTGAATATAAAGGCATGGTGGATACAGGAGCCTTGGTCGACACCGCTGTAGCCCGGCGAGCAGGAATAGGCTTTATCGGCAAGAACGGCTTAGTCATCTCCAAGGAATTTGGCTCCTACATGTTTTTAGGAGAGCTCATTACCAATCTGGACATTGAACCTGACCAGCCTGTCGACTATGATTGCGGAGACTGCAATCGCTGCGTGACGGCCTGTCCTACCTCCTGCCTCATTGGTGATGGGACTATGAACGCCAAGCGCTGCCTATCTTTTCAAACCCAAGATAAGGGCATCATGGATCTAGAATTTCGCAAAAAAATCAAGACAGTCATCTATGGTTGCGACATCTGCCAAATTTGCTGCCCCTATAATAAAGGTTTAGACAATCCACTCGCAACTGATATCGACCCCGAACTGGCCCATCCAGAGCTCCTACCTTTCTTGGAACTTTCTAATGGTCAGTTTAAGGAAAAATTTGGCCATATAGCAGGTAGCTGGCGGGGCAAAAACATCCTGCAGCGCAATGCCATCATTGCTCTAGCCAACGCCAATGATCGCTCTGCTATTCCCAAACTGCTAGAAATTATCGATAGAGGGCAAAATCCTATCCATATCGCTACGGCCATCTGGGCTCTCAGTCAGCTAGTACGCGAAGCCAATCCTGAAATGATTGAGATGATTCTTGCTGTGAAAAATCCCACAGAAGCTATCAAAGAGGAACAGGAACAATTCCTAAAAAAATTTCACTTAACTAACTAAAAATAATACAGTCTGATTTAGAAACTGCCTTAGAACGCAGCTTATACTAAATCAGACTGTATTTTTATGTTATTCAATTAGAAGCCATCTACGTTGGTGTAGATTTTTTGGACATCTTCATCGTCTTCAAGGACGCTATACAATTTTTCGAAGGTTTCTAAATCTTCTCCTGTTAATTCCACTTCAGACTGAGGAATCATTTCCAGCTCTGTCACTTGGAATTCTTGGATACCAGATTCACGCAAAGCTACGATTGCTTTATGTAGATCAGTTGGTGCTGTATAAACTGTGATACTTCCTTCTTCAGCCTCTACATCGTCCACATCTACATCTGCTTCTAAAAGCAATTCAAAGATGCTGTCTGCATCATCACCAGCAAAAACGATGACGCCTTTATTATCAAAAAGATAAGATACAGAGCCGCTAGCTCCCATGTTTCCGCCATTTTTCCCAAAGGCTGCACGGACATTGGCCGCAGTTCGGTTAACATTCGAAGTCAATGTGTCAACGATCAACATAGAACCATTCGGCCCAAAGCCTTCATAACGACCTTCTGTAAAGGTCTCGTCTGTATTTCCCTTAGCCTTGTCAATCGCCTTGTCAATAACATGCTTTGGCACTTGCGCTTGCTTAGCGCGATCAATAACGAACTTAAGGGCTGTGTTCAACTCAGGATCTGGTTCACCTTTTTTCGCTACTACATAGATCTCTACACCGAATTTAGCATAAACTTTTGAGTTTGCGCCGTCTTTAGCTGTTTTCTTAGCTACAATATTGGCCCACTTACGTCCCATTGGAATTTCTCCTTTAACTATTCTACTATTTTAATCTTCCTTATTATAACACAGGAAAGACGAAAAATCATCCAACAAAAACAGGAAAGTCCCCAATTCCCTAAAATTATCTGCTGAAGTACAAACTAGATATAGAAAAGATTAGGGCACTAGTTCCTTATACATTTTAGAATACCGAGATCAGTCATTACATTCTCTCGATAGTAAAAAGAATGAAGCTAATAAATTTGAAGTGATATCCCTATCATTCTCCAGTAAATCTCCTATTTTACTAGAGTCTTCTCTCATTTCTTACCACCAAAGTTTGCTAATCAAATAAATAAAAAATCGATAACTTCGTAAAGAAGTTATCGATTTTTGCGAGCTGTTAACTAAGCGTCCACAACTCTTCAGTGATTACTATCCAAGCTAGAAAGAATTAATCTTCTTCTTTCAATCTTGATTTAATCAAGCTGACACCTGCGAGTGTTGCAACAATTCCTAAACCAAGTACTGCTGCTGAAGATGATTTCTCACCTGTATTTGGCAGAGCAGTAGTTCCAGGAACTTTCGGTTCCACTGGCTTGTTCGGTACTTGTTTATTTGGTACCGGAGCTGGAGTTGGTGGAACAGGTGTAGGTGTAGGTGGAACTTCTACCTTCTTGTAAGTCACGACTTCATCAGCTGGTTTAGCTGAGTCTGCTGTAACTGTCACATCTGCTACGCTAGCTTTATCCGCTACGTAATCCTTGATGTCTGGTGAAGTTTGTCCCTTGATCACGTCATCTTGTGATGTCCATGGGCCTTTTTCTACGATCGCT
>NZ_JAPVZT010000015.1:0-32892 GCF_041432495.1 Streptococcus sp. 27098_8_73 | reverse complement strand
TAACTTTATAAAACTTTTGCGCTAGTGCGGGTAATATCTTCTACTTTTATATTGTGTGCTTCAAACTTGGACTTCAAGGAAACCAAGTCAATATCTCCGTCAATTTGTACCTCAATGACAACTTTACCGTCCTTACGAGGAATATTGACTGTGTTTGAAATATTGAGGTTTTCTTCGACAAGCAAGGCGATAATATGCGATAGGACACCAACCTCGTCTTCTGTGACAAAGCGCATCCGAACGCCCTTTTCGCCATAACCAGAAACTTCTAGAAAAGCTTTGAAAATGTCGCGATCCGTAATGATTCCATAGACCTGCTCATTGTCAACAACTGGTAAGATTCCAATTTTATTTTTCAGCATCAAATAAGTCGCATCTTCCAGACTAGCATACTGGGAAATCGTAACGACATCGTGAATCATCACATCTTTTACCTTGGTTTTATTCAGAAGATAGTTCATTTCATAAATAGATAGGCTCGTTGCCTTTGATGGACTTGCTTCTGCGATTGTTCCTTCTGTCACAAGGCCCACCAGTTTATCATTTTCAATCACGGGCAAGCGGTGCAATTTTTGGTCGCGCATAATATCTGCCGCATGCGCAATCGTTGTGTCTGGGCTAATGTATACAACCTTGCGTGTCATAAAATCTTTTACTGCCATGAGAAGCCTCCTCTAGTTTCTTTTTCTAATCTTATTATACTGTATTTTCCAACTAATTCCAAACGCTTTCACGGTTTTCTCTTATGTTTTCAAAATTTAGAAAAATCAGGCAGGCTACCTATAAAAAAGCTAGATTCTCCTATGAGAAAACGAGGAGGAACGTTTGACCCAGCCTCGCTTTAGCCTATCTCTAGAGTTTCTTGTCTAATACCACTAGTAACAAGTTAACGAAAAAGCAATTGAAAGAGAAAATTGATCAGCCTAATGCTACTTTTCTATTATTTCTCCAAACTTCTAACAAAGGCCTGGTAAGTCTGTTCCATTAGCATGGTAATGGTCATCGGTCCAACTCCCTTTGGAACCGGAGTAATGAGACTAGCCACTTCTGCCACTTCGTCAAATTTAACATCGCCAATCAGCTTGCCATTTTCATCCCGGTTCATGCCGACATCGATAACGACAGCTCCCTCCTTGACAAAGTCCTTGGTTACAAAGTGTCCTCGTCCGATAGCCACCACTAAAATATCAGCTTTCTTTGCAATTTTTGCTAAATGATGGGTCCTCGAGTGCGTCAAAGTAACGGTCGCATTTTTAGACAACAGAAGCTGAGCCATGGGTTTACCGACAATATTGCTACGACCAATCACCACCGCATTCTTGCCTTCCAAGTCTACCTTATATTCGCGGAACATTTCCATGATTCCTGCTGGTGTAGAAGGGATCATCAAGGGATGTCCTGACCAAAGCCGGCCCATATTGGTCGGATGAAAGCCATCTACATCCTTATCTGGATCAATGGCTAATAAAACCGCTTCATCGTCAATGTGGGCTGGCAAAGGAAGCTGGACTAGGATTCCGTGCCAAGCTGGATCCTGATTATATTTAGCAATCAAAGCCAGCAATTCTTCCTGACTCGTTGACTCAGGCAGACGCACAATTTCACTGCGGAAGCCTGCAGCTAGAGCGGATCGTTCTTTATTTCTCACATAAACCTGACTGGCTGGATTGTCGCCCACCAGAATCACCACTAAACCAGGTTCCTGACCTGTCTCTGATTTTAACTTTGCTGTTTTTTCTGCAAGTTTCGCTTGAAGCTTTTCTGCTAAAGCTTTCCCGTCAATAATGTTTGCCATTCTTTTCTCATTTCTTTTTCACTATATTTATTCATTATATCAGAAATCCTTCTGTCCCACTTATACATTTTTCTTATATAAAGTTATAAGATTAAAGACTGAGCTTGACGAGCAAAATAAAAAAGCAGAAGCCTGCTTTTTAGTATAATAATTCATAAATTTCCATGGCAATCAAGTCAATACTATCGAAAGTATAAGTCTCACGCGCTGCCACATCACGCAGAGTAAAAATTGGTCCATTTTCTTCGTCGTAGCTGTACGCCACTTCGGCAACAACTACTCCTTCACGTTCAAAATTACGTTTTAAATTTCCACCATCTTTGGCCATAGCTTCCAAACGATTGATGATTCTAACTAAATGTGATTCCATTTTATTTCTCCTATTTACTTGCTTCTCTCCTATTTTACCATAAAAAGAAACTGAAATACCAGTAAAAGACCATTTTTTTCTCTTTTCGCACTATAATTTCTCAAAAAATCAGTCTCAGGGAGGATTTTGTAGTAAATTCTTGCATTGTGCAAGAATACTGATATAATGAAACTATAATACTTTGACTATTTTTGACCATTTAAAAATAGGTGGATCTACGGCCAAAGAAAGAGGTAGAATATGCTTTGTCAAAATTGTAAAATCAATGAATCAACCATCCATCTCTATACAAATGTAAACGGAAATAAACAGCAGATTGACCTTTGTCAAAACTGCTACCAAATCATGAAGACAGACCCTAACAATAGCCTTTTTCGAGGACTGACTCAGGCTAACAACCAAGGAATTGACCCTATTGACGATTTCTTTAACAGTCTTGGTAATTTTCAACAACCCCAAGAACCAAATCCAAATATCCCGCCAACTCAATCTGGAGGAGGCTACGGTGACGGTGGCTATGGTGGCAATTCCAATCATGGAGGCGGAGCACGCCAACAGGCTCCGCAAAAGCCAAAAGGTCTCCTAGAAGAGTTTGGTATCAATGTGACTGAGATTGCTCGTAAAGGAGAGATTGATCCTGTTATCGGTCGGGACGAAGAGATAACTCGTGTCATCGAAATCCTCAACCGCCGCACCAAGAACAATCCTGTCCTTATCGGAGAGCCCGGTGTCGGAAAAACAGCTGTGGTCGAAGGCCTAGCCCAGAAGATTGTGGACGGGGACGTTCCTCATAAACTCCAAGGCAAGGAAGTTATCCGCCTAGACGTGGTTAGCTTGGTACAGGGGACTGGCATTCGCGGCCAATTTGAAGAGCGGATGCAGAAGCTCATGGACGAGATTCGCTCTCGTCAAGATGTCATTCTCTTTATCGATGAAATCCATGAAATTGTCGGAGCGGGTTCTGCTGGCGATGGCAATATGGACGCCGGAAATATTCTCAAACCAGCTCTGGCTCGTGGCGAACTCCAGATGGTCGGAGCAACCACCCTTAATGAATACCGTATCATCGAGAAGGATGCAGCCCTCGAACGCCGCATGCAGCCCGTTAAGGTAGATGAGCCGACTGTTGAAGAAACCATTACCATCCTTAAAGGGATTCAGAAAAAATACGAAGACTACCATCACGTCAAGTACACAGATGCGGCCATTGAAGCAGCTGCCCTTCTCTCCAACCGCTACATCCAAGATCGCTTCCTACCAGACAAGGCTATCGACCTCTTGGATGAGGCTGGCTCTAAGATGAATCTGACCCTCAACTTTGTTGATCCTAAGGTTATTGACCAGCGGTTGATTGAGGCCGAAAATCTCAAGGCTCAGGCGACTCGCGACGAAGACTTTGAAAAAGCAGCTTACTTCCGCGATCAGATTGCCAAATACAAGGAACTCCAAAAGACGAGCGTGCTGGATAACGATATCCCAATTATCAGCGAGAAAACCATTGAACATATCGTGGAGCAAAAAACCAATATTCCAGTCGGCGACCTGAAGGAAAAAGAACAGTCTCAACTAGTCAATCTTGCCAGCGATTTAAAATCTCACGTCATCGGTCAAGACGATGCTGTAGATAAGATTGCCAAGGCCATCCGCCGCAACCGGGTCGGACTGGGAAGTCCTAATCGCCCAATCGGAAGCTTCCTCTTTGTCGGACCAACTGGTGTCGGTAAGACTGAGCTGTCTAAACAATTAGCCATTGAGCTCTTTGGCTCGGCTGACAGCATGATTCGCTTTGATATGAGTGAATACATGGAAAAACACAGCGTAGCCAAGCTGGTCGGTGCCCCTCCAGGCTACGTCGGCTATGAGGAGGCTGGTCAGTTGACTGAGCGCGTCCGCCGCAATCCCTACTCACTCATTCTGTTGGACGAGGTAGAAAAGGCCCATCCTGATGTTATGCACATGTTCCTGCAGGTTCTAGATGATGGCCGCCTGACCGATGGTCAGGGTCGGACTGTCAGCTTCAAGGATACCATTATCATCATGACATCCAATGCCGGAACTGGCAAAGCTGAAGCCAGCGTTGGCTTTGGGGCAGCTCGTGAAGGCCGTACCAATTCCGTCTTGGGTGAATTGGGCAACTTCTTCAGTCCTGAGTTTATGAACCGCTTTGACGGCATCATCGAATTTAAGCCACTCAGCAAGGACAACCTGCTGCAAATCGTCAACCTTATGCTGGACGATGTTAATCAACGTTTGGCAACCAATGACATTCATCTGGATGTTACGGAGAAGGTCAAGGAAAAATTGGTTGATCTTGGCTACGATCCGAAAATGGGTGCTCGTCCATTGCGCCGTACCATTCAGGACCATATCGAAGACGCCATTACTGACTTCTATCTGGAAAATCCAAGCGAAAAAGAACTCAAAGCTATCATGACTAGCAATGGAAAAATTCTCATCAAATCAGCCAAAAAGGCTGAAGCAGAAAAAACCAAGCTCGATGAAAGCCAAAGCTAACTGATTTTAGCTATGCGTCTTGATAAACTTTTAAAAACAAAGCAAGAAGAGAACGGACAAAGTATTCCGTTCTCTTTTTGAATTCTATTTAATTTTTAGTGGAGCTCACTGGATAGCCTTATCTTCTAGCGCTCTCTAGCGTAATTAACCATGTCATAAGGTAGAGTATTGGCTCTTTCTTTCAGTGAGTAATTTTCTAAATTATTGACATTTTGGCGCAGGCGTTTAGCATAGCTACTTGAGATCAATTTCTTTTTCTCATATTCAAAGATAATTTTTCTCTCCAAATAATAGCCCCAGATCATTTCTGAGATATTATTGGGCTTGAATCGCGCAATAACACGCTCGATGAAGGCACCACTACCGATGATCTCCGTTTCTCTTAGTCGAGATTCCTGCAAAAAAGTAATTAGAGAAGGCTTATAGATGCCTTTTAGATGTTCCAAACTTTCGATAATGACTTCGGTATTGGACAGATAAAGCTCTGCTATATCCTCCATATCCTCAGCAGTTAAATGCTTAGCTCCACCTTGCCTCCAAGAGCGCCATCTAGCACCAAGGGTGACGATTTCATGGAGCAACATACGCAATACGCGCAGTGTAACGAGAAACATATAGGTAAAGCGAGAAACTAAGTTTCGATTGATGCCCTGCTCAATATTATGTAGGTAACGCTGATAAAGGTGATAGCTACGGTCGCTGATTTTTCCTTCCTCAAAAGCTTGCTCCAAACCATCATTTTCGATACTCAAAATCAATAATTTCAGAGCCGCCAAGTCTCGCTGAGTGGCCTTGTCTTCCTGTTCAAGGATTAGGTTTTCGATACGACCATGGTAATTGTCAATAGCCGCATAGAGAGGTGCCTTAGCCTTAGCTTGCTTGAGGCCTGCTTCCAGCTCACCCACCACTTCATTTAAAATAGCAATGTGCATCAGGTGCTCATTTTCCTCTTCTCTTTCCTCAGACAGATGAGGAAGTGTGAGTAGACCCGTCAGAAAGCTAAGAAAGGTCACACCTGCTACCAAGAAAAGCAACAAAGGATGATCTTGCTCCAATTGACTCGGAATCAAAAGAATAGTCGCAATGGAGACAGTTCCTTTGACACCTGAAAAGGTCAACAGCAGCATTTCCTTCAGGTAGTTTCCAACATTCTTGTGCAATCTTCTGATTCGAATGAAGTAAAAAGTGAACAACATGACAAACCGAAGGGCAAAGAGTAGGAAAGTCAGAAGGACAATGCTCACGAGTAGCAAGATATTATCGTAAATCGGGCTCTTTAAGATTGGCTCTGCAATCATCTCCAGCTCGATCCCTAAAATGATAAAGACAGAACCATTGAGCATAAAGTTCACTGTATTCCAGATGGTTTCTGTAACCGAATCCACCTGGGCTTCCAGAAGCGTTATCCGCTTGAAGCGGCTAGCCTTAAAGATACCTGCGACGACCACTGCGATAATCCCTGAAACATGGATTTCCTCCGCTAAAAAGAAGGTAACCAAGGGTAGGCTCAGCTCCAGCAAGAGCTCACTAGCAATATCTGATACTTGGGCACTCATCAGCAGTTTATGCAACCAGCGATTAAGAGCTGCGCTGGCCATCCCGACGGCAAAACCACCGATAATGGAAAGAACTAAGGAAATACTAGCTTTACCTAGGGAAAAACTTCCTGTAGTCCATGCCAAAAGAGCCACACGAAAAGCAACTAGACCAGACGCATCATTGAGCAATCCTTCTCCTTTTAGGATATTTTCCACCCGCTTGGGGAAGGAAAAACGTTCTGATAGGGAAGCAAAGGCAACCAAGTCTGTTGGACCCAAAGCGGCTCCTACGGCAATGCAGGCCGCCAAGGGCAAGGCCCCCCAGAGAAGATGAGCCAGATAGCCCAAACCAAGCGTTGAAATAAAGATAACTGGAAAAATCAAATACAAAATGATTCGCCAGTGCTTGAGAATACTTGTAATATTGCTTTCCTCAGCCTCCCGAAAGAGCAAGGGTCCGATTACCAAGGCCAAAAATAGCTCTGTATCTAAATGAAATTTCCCCTGAGGAAGGAGAAAACCAAGCGAAATTCCTAGCACAATTTGCACTAGAGGTAAAGGAAGCTGGGGCAGCAAGCGATTGGTCACATTCGATACAACCAATAAGAGCAAAAAAACAATCGCGTAGAGAAGGATTTCCACTTTGAACCTCCTTTATCTCTGCTGGCAGCACTCTTTAAACAATTCTTTTTGCGCTGAAATCTTTTGATCAATTTTGGATAGATCACGGTGCTCAATCATCTTTTGGCAGCGCTCCATTTCTAAATTCACCAATTTTTTCTTGATTCGCAGCATTTTTTTATTCATTTTGGCCTCGTCTAAAAAGCCAACAGTCATTTCTTCATTGGCAGACTCGACGTATTTATTTCGTAAACCAGCCAATTTTTCATGCAAATATTGTTTATCCATTTTTCTCCAAATGATTCCTTAGAAAGTTTTTAGCAATCTTGGAATCCTTATTTTCCTTTTAATTTCTCAATCATAACCAAAAAAGGCGGATTGTTAATCTGATTGATGGTCTTGTAAAGGGCAACGGTGAAGTCCTGCTGAGGCAGCTGACTGACGAAGTCTAGCACCGCATCTTTCTCAACCTCTCCACCATCATGCCCATAGTAAATCATGATAGCTGCACGGCCGCCTTTTGCTAAGCCTTGACAGACCTTTCCCAGAGCTTCCAGCGTCGTAGCGGGTCGGGTAATGACAGACTTGTCCGCCGAAGGCAGGTAGCCAAGATTAAAAATAGCGGCCTTGAAATGGTCTGTGTATTGGTCCAGACTCTCATGACCAGCCAAGATTAGCTGAGCATTGTCCAAGCCAGCTTCTGCCAAACGCTGGTGGGTCTTTTCCACAGCCTGCTCCTGAATGTCAAAAGCGTAGACTTGCTTAGCCAACTTAGCCAGAAAGAGGGTGTCATGTCCATTGCCCATCGTAGCATCCACTACGACATCTTCCTTGGTCACGACTTCTGCCAAAAAGGCATGGGCCATCTGTAAAGGTCTTAACATACGAATTTCTGCTCCTTTGCTTTACAGCCTTGCTTGCTGCCACGACGACGCATTTCTGCCTCGATGGCATTGAGAACTTCCCATTTATTGAGGCTCCACATGGGGCCAATTAACATATCTCGCGGGGCATCGCCTGTGATACGGTGGATGACGATATGCTCGGGGATAATCTCCAGCTGGTCGCAGACGATGGAGACATATTCCTCCTGACTGAGCAGCTGCAGCCGCCCCTCATGATAATCCCGCTGCATGCGGGTATTGGTCATCAAGTGAAGCAAGTGAAGCTTGATTCCCTGGATGTCATTATCCGTCACACAGCGGCGGACATTCTCCAGCATCATCTCATAGGTCTCTCCCGGCAGGCCGTTGATCAAGTGAGAGACAATCTCCGCCTTGGGAGCCAGCTTACGAACGCGCTGGACCGTCTCCACATAAAGCTCATAGGAATGAGCACGGTTGATAAGGTCTGAAGTTTCCTCATAAGTGGTCTGAAGCCCCAGTTCCACGGTCACATGCATACGCTCGGACAGGTCAGCCAAGTAGGCGATGGTTTCATCAGGCAAACAGTCGGGCCGAGTCCCGATATTAAGTCCAACAACGCCTGGCTCGTTGATGGCTTGCTCATAACGATCACGGATCACCTCAAGCTTCTCATGGGTATTGGTGAAGTTCTGGAAATAGACCAGATACTTGCGAACATCTGGCCACTTGCGGTGCATAAAGTCAATTTCCTTATAGAACTGCTCGCGAATGGGCGCATCAGGCGCCACGATGGCATCACCAGAACCCGAAACAGTACAGAAAGTACAGCCTCCATGCGCTACCGTACCATCCCGATTGGGACAGTCAAAGCCTGCATCGATGGGCACTTTAAAAGTCTTTTCTCCAAAAAGTTTTCGATAATAATCATTCAAAGCATTGTAAGATTTCATACCTTCCATTCTACCACAAAAAAGGACCTAGAAACAAAAATTTCCTCTTTCATCAAGAAAGAAGAAACTCATCGCTCCCACTGATAATGCTTGAGGTCCACACAGCCATTGGCCTTCAAGTCCACTCCCTCTGCCCAAAGCAAGTGCGCTTGCTCTTCCCAGCCTGGTGCCAGACGCCCTGTCGCATTGACCACCCGATGGCAAGGATGCTTGCCGCCATAAAGCTCCGACTGACTGAGGATCTTTCCCACCAATCGGGCGTTTTTAGGCCGCCCAATCAAACGGGCAATCTGACCATAGGTCGCCACGCGCCCAGCAGGAATCTCATCCACAAGAGCTAAAACCGACTTGATGATTTCTGGATTCAAAACGGATACCACCTCCTGATCTTACTTGCTCCTATCTTAAAGAAAGAGACTTTCTTTGTCAAGACAAAAAGGCCAGCAAAGCCAACCTTTCTCATCTCTATTTATTTCTGCTTTCCTGTGAAGCGCCATTGAAAGCGCAGCTTGTCATAAAAAGGAAATTCGATATTGAGAATGGCAAAGCCCATCAAGGCTCCTCCAATAACATCCGTCGGGTAGTGCACGCCCAGATAGACTCTGGATGCCATAATGGTCAAGATAAAGAGCAAGAGCAAGCCCTGTACCAGACGCTTAATTTGTTGATTTTGCATCCGTTGCTGGACAATGATAATCAAGGTCCCAACAACAATGGCTGTCGCCATGGCATGCCCACTTGGGAAAGAATAGCCCCCCTCTTCGACCAAATGTGAAATACTGGGCCGACTTCTTTGGTAGACGAGTTTAATCAGCTTAATCAAAATCCCATGTAAGACCAGATTTCCCGCCAGCAAGGCAGCTTCTAATTTCCATTTTTTATATAGGAAAAACAAGGCAAGAGCTGAAACCCAGATGATAATCCCCATCGGATCAATCACACTGGTCACTAGTTTGAAAAATATCGTCAAAGCTGCAGGCAAGTCTCCCCGCAACCAGGTCTGAATCGGGCTATCAAAGGCAACCAGCTGCTCTGGATAAAACTTGACCATGTAGCCTAGTATGACGAAAAGTAAAAGGGCAAAAGAGCCCTTTGTTAGATAAGATTGTTTATTTTTCATAGCGTTTTAGAACGGGCGTCAAAAGCGTGTAAATCAGCCAGAAAGCCACCGCCCAGATTACTCCTTCTAATAGGTTAAAGGGAACAATCATGGTCAGTAGATACTTACTTACACCAATCATCTGACCGATATCAAAGTTTGCAAAACGAGCATAAAGCGGAATGGCATAAAAAGCATTCAGCGCCAGCATACTTGCAGTCAAGGAAAGAGTCCCTAGGAAAGATGCAAGCAAATAGCTCATCAAATCTCTCTTCTTTTCCCAGAAAAGAGCAAAGAAGATGACATAGACCAGAATCGCCACAATATTAATCGGCAAACCGATCAAGGTTTCCACTCCATGACCATTTAAGGACAATTTTAAAACAGAGCGGATGAGCAGAACTGCTACAGAACTCTTAAAATCCAAGAGAACCAAGGCTAATAAAATCGGAATAATCGAAAAATCCAATTTTAGAAACTCGGCTACCAAAGGGATTTGATAGAACATGAGCAGGAAAGATAGTGCAGATAAAGCCGCTACTATCGCCATTTTGCGCGTATTTGTCATAACAGGTTCCTCCAATTTATAAAAATTAGAGAAGCTGGAAGGCTGCTAACACAAGGCCCGAAAAATCCTTTCAGAATTTATAAGAGTATATAAAATACCTCTTAAAATAAAATTAAAACGACCAACCGGCCAGGCAATAACGCCTTTCGTCTTCTCCCATCCAGACTATACTGTCGGTTGTGGAATCGCACCACATCAGCTTTCGCTCGCGGACTTATTTGGCTAAGATATTTTAGATTTATCTAGGCGTCACAGTCGAAGATAATACTTAAAGTATATCGAGACAAGACAACGACGAGAAAGCTAAAATAGCTAGTCAAATTTACCGCCGGTCGGGAATCACACCCTGCCCTGAAGACACTCTTATCATAACAAAAAAAGCCTGCCAGAGCAAGCTTTTTGATTGATGTAATCAAAAATAGTTCAACAGATGCCATTTCATGTTTACTCAGTCTTTATTTTCTTCTAAGTAACGTCGCGTCCAATCTTCCATCTCTTGATAAGAGTTGATGGGGGTTTGTTCCCCCGTTTTAGGATTGGTAGCTACAACATCTATTTTATCCTGACCGATTGGCGCAAACAAATGACGAAAATCCTCAAAGACAGACTCTTTTGTGTTTTGCCCCTTACGCAAATATACCCTAGAAATTTTTTCTTCTTGCACTAAGTCGAGCATATCTGAACATTCCTGATACAAATTAGACGTCTTAGGAAATTTTTCTTTAGTATCAAATCCAGAAAATGAGAGTGTCCAAGATATTATAGCCGAATGATAGGGTGTCATAGCATCATCTAAATTAGTATACATAAAACCCATTCCCATCTCCTCCCTATAATTCTTCGCATCAAAACCTTGTGGAGCTTCTTGAAACTTTTCTGCCTCTATATCCCAAAAAAGGTAACGACTACGACCGTTTTGGGTATTTGGGGCATCTTTATGAGTGACTTGCACGGCTACGTAATCTTTCCCATTATAGTAGACGGGATCATAGCCCCATGGTTGGAGCTGATAATCATATCTATATAGCTCCTTATAGAGATCAATCTTCTGTTTCTTAAAATCCTTCGTACGCAAGTCATGTAGAATCAGATACCAATAATCCCCCTCTAGCTGATGATTATTATTGCCAAGTCGTTCCTGCATCCTACGCTCCTGATATACCAGATAGTTTTGAGTAGGCCTTGCGCCACTTTCGCGACCTTCTTTGTCCAGGCCAACCACATACTGTTGCTTATCTCCAAATAGTAAAATCTTATCCACTTTTGTTGAAAAATCATCATACTTGACTTCGTCCTTCTGAACAGTGAGATGGTTGTATAGGAGCACTGCAGAAAAGATACTGATTAGAAGGAGGGTGCTGATGACCCATTTATGTTTTATCCATTTCATATTTACCTGCTTTCTAGGCAAATTCCCTGTAGCCTGAACTGGTGGGACAAGGCTATGTTACTTCAACTTATCCGCTTCATACTCATGCACCAAGTCCAGTCCTGCAAAGTTCTGTTGGCGCAGGGCTTCGTAGACGATCATGCAGACCGTATTAGAGACATTTAAGCTGCGGACATGCTGGTCATTCATGGGAATGCGCAAGGCCTTTTCTGGATGTTGGCGCATAAATTCCTCTGGCAAGCCCTTATCTTCACGACCAAACATGAAATAATGCGGCCCTTCTGCTGTGAAATTCTCCTCCGAGTAGACCTTCTCGGCAAACTTGGATATCAGATAGAGTCGTCCGTCCATCTGCTTCATAAAGTCATCTAGACTCTCATAGAAGCTAATATCCAGCTTATCCCAATAATCCAGTCCAGCCCGCTTCATCTTACGGTCGTCAATAGGAAAGCCCATGGGCTTGATGATATGGAGGGGAGAGTTGGTCGCTGCACAAGTACGGGCGATATTGCCGGTATTCTGTGGAATTTGTGGTTCAAAAAGGACGATATGATTTTGCTGAGACATAATTTTTTCCTGATTTTCATTAGAATAAAAAAATAGCCACACTGCCCGGAGTCAAGCTCAGCAAACAGCGTGGTTAAGGCATCATTAACTTACATCACAACAGGTTTGATGTAAATCAATGAGGGTACTTTCCTAGTATATCATTTTCTTCCGACAAGTCAATAAAAACGACCTCAAAAAGTGAGATTTTTGTAGGATTTCTTTTGAAACAGCTTCCTATTCTGTAAAAAACGACTTTATTGAGATTTATAGATGAAATTTTATATAAAAAAAGGTATGATAGATACATATTCGGGAGGAATAATATGAAAATTATCGTCGTCGGAAGCGGGAAGGTCGGAGCCGCCCTTTGTCGCTCGCTCGTTGCTGAAAAGCATGATGTCGTTTTAATTGAACAAAATGAAGCTGTTCTGAATCATATTACAAAACGTTATGATATTATGGGCATCGTTGGAAATGGTGCGAATTTTAAAATCTTGGAGCAGGCAGATGTTGCCCACTGCGATATCTTTATTGCCATGACTGAGCAGGATGAGGTTAACATGGTTTCAGCCGTTCTCGCAAAGAAAATGGGAGCCAAAGAAACCATTGTCCGCGTGAGAAATCCTGAATACTCTAATGCTTATTTTAAAGAAAAAAATATTCTAGGCTTCTCTTTGATGGTCAATCCTGAACTCCTAGCTGCTCGTTATATTGCCAATATTATTGATTTTCCTAATGCTCTGTCATTGGAGCATTTTGCCAATGGCCGAGTAACCTTGATGGAGTTTAAAATCAAGCCAGAAAGTCATCTCTGCCAAATGAATCTCTCGCAATTTAGGAAGCATTTCCCCCATGTTATTATCTGTGCTATTGAGAGAGAGGGCAAACTCAGCATTCCAGATGGGGATTTCACCTTGCAGCCATCTGATAAAATCTTCCTGACGGGAAATCGTTCAGAAATTGTCCGCTTCCACAATAAAATCCGACCAAGAGTCATCAAGAGCCTCATGATTATTGGGGCAGGTAAGATTGCCTATTATCTCTTAAATATTCTCAAAAATAGCAAGATTGAGCTCAAGGTCGTCGAGATCAATCGCCAGCGGGCAGAGTTCTTCAGTCAAGAATTTCCTGAGCTCTACGTGGTTAATGGAGACGGTACAGCCAAAGATATTCTACTCGAGGAAAGAGCTGCGCATTACGATGCAATAGCTACTCTGACAGGCGTCGATGAAGAAAATATCATCACCTCAATGTTCCTCAATAATCTTGGCGTTCAAAAAAACATTACCAAGATCAACCGGACAAGTCTCCTCGAGATTATTGACAATCAAGACTTCGCAAGTATTGTCACGCCAAAAGGGATTGCGGTTGATACCATTATGCACTTTATCCGCGGACGGAATAACGCGCAATTCTCCAGCCTAGAAGCCTTGCACCATGTAGCAAATGGCCAGATTGAAACGCTCCAATTCCAGATCAACGAAGGAAATAAAATGATCGAACAGCCTCTTTCTCAGCTCAAATTGAGGAGCGGGGTGCTGATTGCTGCTATCATTCGTCAAGGCGTAGCCATCTTCCCAAGTGGAGATGACTATTTGGAAGTCGGAGATAAGATCATCGTGACAACCTTGATTCAAAACATCGATAAGATTTACGATTTGTTAGAGAGGTAGCCCCATGAATAGACCTATGATTCGCTTTCTCCTCTCCAAACTCCTGCTCATCGAAGCAGCCCTCTTGTTGGTTCCAACAATCGTTGCCCTGATCTACCACGAAGATCTTGAAGTCTTCCTTTCTATCGGCGCGACAATGATTATTTTAGTGATTTTGGGTGGATTAGGTTCAGCCTTTAAACCTAAAGATGCCCACATTTACACTAAGGAAGGGGTACTGATCGTTGCCCTTTGCTGGATTCTCTGGTCCTTCTTTGGCGCTCTGCCTTTTGTCTTTTCTGGTCAGATTCCGAATCTAATTGATGCTTTCTTTGAAGTTAGCTCTGGCTTTACCACTACTGGTGCTACGATCTTAAACGATGTATCTGTCCTTTCCCACTCCCTCCTCTTTTGGCGTAGTTTTACCCACTTGATTGGAGGAATGGGTGTGCTGGTCTTTGCCTTGGCCATCATGGACAATGCTAAAAATGGCCACTTAGAGGTCATGAAAGCGGAAGTTCCTGGACCAGTCTTTGGTAAGGTTGTGTCGAAATTAAGAAACACCGCCCAGATTCTATATATTATCTATCTAGCGCTCTTTGCACTTTTTACTTTTCTTTATTTCCTCGCCGGCATGCCACTCTTTGATAGTATCGTCATCGCAATGGGAACAGCTGGTACGGGAGGCTTCACTGTCTTTAACGACGGAATCGCTCACTACAACAGTTCTCTAATCACCTATCTTGTCAGCTTTGGCGTTCTGACCTTTGGGGTGAACTTCAATCTCTACTATTATCTCTTGATTCGAAGATTTAAAGCCTGTTTTCATGACGAGGAGTTGAAAGGTTATCTCTGGATTGTCCTCACTGCCACTATTTTGATTAGCTTCAATGTTCTCCATGTTTACGGGGAATTTGCTAAAAGCTTAGAAATTTCATTTTTCCAAGTTTCCAACATCATTACTACGACAGGATTCGGCTATGGAGATACCGTACAGTGGCCCCTCTTCTCACAAGTCATTCTGCTGCTGCTCATGTGTCTAGGTGGTTCTGCTGGCTCCACCGCTGGCGGTTTCAAAGTGATCCGTGCCATTATCATCGGTCGCATCGCTAAAAACCAAATCCTTTCCACGCTTTCGCCAAACCGTGTTCTAACCATGCATATCAACGGTGCTGTTTTGGATAAAGATACCCAACACAAGGTTCTTAAATATTTAGCTGTTTATATTTTGATTATCGCAGCTTTGATTTTCATCATAAGTCTGGACAATAACAATCTAATGACTGTTACCAGTGCTGTCATCAGCTGTTTCAATAATATCGGACCAATGATTGGGACAACCGAGACCTTCTCTATCTATAGCCCATTTTCTAAATTCCTCCTCTCTCTTGCCATGATTGCAGGACGTTTAGAAATCTATCCTATCCTGCTTCTATTCCTACCAAGAACCTGGTCTAATAGATAGCAGGAAAATAGCTATCATTACTTGACTAAAGCCTGTAAAAACGGGCTTTTATCTTGTTCTAAAACTACCATATAAAAATTGCTCCTCGTACTCTTTGACACTTAACTTTTCAAGGACAATGTTATTTTTTCCCAATCCCGAATATATTTGGCAGCTGCCTTTCCGTTTAGGCAAACGGTACTTACATATCTATCAAATATCCCGTGAAATCAAAACTCGAAAGTTTTGGAGGGATCAAGACAAGTATGTGAACATGATCTGGCATCATCTTTTGTAGTAAATGATTTTTCTGCGATACTTGGGGAGTAAAGATGATATGATATGATATTTGCACATCCATTTGGTATATGATAAACTGCAACTGGTTTTAGCCATTTCTTTTTCCCCCTTTGTCTTACCTGAACAAATAGATTCTACCAGGAAAAAGAAATGAAAGCTCAAAGCCTTGGCAGCCACCAGCTTAGCTGATGTTTTTCTTGTTTTTATCGTAGAGAAAAACTGGCTTGAAGACATAATGAAATAAGACGGAAGCCCCTTCTTCCGTCTTATTTCTGGTCTCGAGACTCTGGAATCAATCGATTCCAAGCTCTTCGTTCTTCTTCTGCTGCTGGGTTTTCTTGTGATTATCATAGCGATCAAACAAGAATTTGGCGATTTCCTTGAGGATAGAATAGGTCGGGATTTCCACAATTATCCCCAGCACGCCATAGATATTGCTGGATAAGAGCAAGAGCACCATGATGGTAATAGGATGGACCTTCATCACACCACCAACGATACGGGGATAAAGAAAGATTATCGTTAGCAAAAGAACCTACATCAGCTTACTTTTATGAAACATTTGCCTCCTCCTATCAGTTATTTCTCATAAATTTTGTTATAATAAAGGAGTTTTAACGAAAGAGAGAGTAAAAATGGAAAAAATTATCAAACTGGAAAATGTAAGCTTGACTAAGCAAGGCCGAACCATCTTAAGAGATCTCAACTGGCAGGTGAAAAAGGGAGAGCATTGGGCCATTCTCGGTCTCAACGGCTCAGGAAAGTCTACTCTCCTGCGCTTGCTTATGGCTGAACATTGGAAGACTCAGGGCAAGGTGACGGTTCTCGGTACGGAATTTGGTGCTGGAGACATTCCTCAGCTGCGAACTAAGATTGGAGTAGTTGGCTCCTTCATTGCTGAGCGCCTGCCTAGCCATCTCACTGCCGAAGAAATCGTCCTGACAGGTAAGTATAAAAGCAGTATTCTCTACGCTCCTTACGGACAAGAGGAGCTGGACCAAGCTAGGGAAATGCTGGCTTCCATTGGCGGACAAGATTTGATTGGCCGGAGCTACATCAGTCTGTCTCAAGGGGAAAAGCAGCTCTTGCTGATTGCGCGCAGTCTCATGGAAAAGCCAGAACTGCTTATCCTAGACGAAGCGACCAGCGGTCTGGATCTCTTTGCCCGCGAGAACCTGCTGGATCAGATTGGTAAGATTACGCAGATGGAGCAGGCCCCAACCATTCTCTATGTCACCCACCATGTAGAGGAAATCACTGCTGCTATGGATCATGTCCTGCTCCTGAAAGAAGGAGAGATTATTGCCCAAGGTCCCAAAGAGGACATTTTTCACAAAGAGGTCATGGATCGCTTCTATCCTCAGCCAGTCGAGCTGATCGATCTGGGAGAAGACCGTTATTTCATCAAGGTGGAGAACAGGCCCTTATGAAGTAATTTTCTAACGCCATCTTCAAACTGAGCTAGGTTCTGATTCTGACCATGACTGCGATTGTCTTGCTTTTCCTGTCTGGGCAGATTCTGCTGTCCCATACTTATATCCCTTTAAGGATTGCTGAGGAGTCCCAATTCATCAGTAAGCCTTGGTATTTCTACCCCATCCTCCTGCTCTTTCTCCTCAGCCTCTTTTTAATCCGGCCCCTGTTGGAAAAGGTTCAGACTAAGTATTTTTTTCGGATTTTGTCCCTCACCTGACTAATGCTATGACAACGGGTTTTACCTTGTACTAAAACTACCATCTAAGAAAGCTTTGACTCTTAACTTTTCAAAGACAAGATCATTTTTTCCCAATCACATATATTAGAAACTATCTTTTCATTTAGTCCAACGATATTCACATAGTCCCCTCTCCCCAAAACTTTCGATTGTCATAAAATAACCCCTCTTGTTCTTCAATCTGAACAGGAGGGGTTGTTTTGAATGGAAATGAATCAGACTTAATTTTGTGTTATTAGCATTTTCATCACTTCATTTTAATCGTAATCAGCATACCGCCACCACGCTATTGTTGCAATAAGACCTAGAATACTTACCCCAAATAAACTGACAATGCTCCCAAAATTCAATAGTGCTTTTCCTGCAATACCACTTGCGAGTGCAGGAATAGCCCATGGAATGTATTTCCCAAAGTTAAGAGCAGAACCAAGCTGAGAAAGAATAATAGTAAAAATAATAAATGCCAGTGGTGACAAATATCCCTGGCCAAGCAATAGCGGTTTAATACTTCATTTAAAACAAATAAAACGATTGAGACAATGTCTCAATCGTTTTATTTAGCATAATCAACTGCTCGCATTTCGCGAATGACTGTGACCTTAATATTTCCTGGATATTCCAAGTTGTTTTCAATCTTTTCACGCACATCATGTGCCAAGATTGTAATCTTGTCATCCTTGATTTTCTCTGGACTGACCATGATTCGGATTTCACGACCTGCTTGAAGGGCAAAGCTTGTCTTAACCCCTTCAAAGCTATTCGCAATTTCTTCCAAATCTTGCAATCGCTTGATGTAGCTTTCCAGCGACTCACTGCGAGCTCCTGGACGAGCTGCGCTCAAGGCATCCGCTGCTGCAACGATGACTGCAATAACGCTCTCAGGTTCCACATCTCCGTGGTGGCTAGCAATCGTATTGATAACAACTGGATGCTCCTTATACTTACGAGCCAACTCAGTTCCAATTTCTACGTGGCTGCCTTCTACTTCTCGGTCGATAGCCTTACCAATATCATGGAGGAAACCAGCACGGCGAGCCAAGTTAACATTTTCACCCAACTCTCCAGCAATAACTCCAGCCAGTTTGGCAACCTCAATCGAGTGACGGAGAACATTTTGCCCGTAAGAAGTACGGAACTGCAAGCGACCCATGATTTTCATCAAATCAGGGTGCAAGTTTGGTGCTCCAATTTCATAAGCTGCGGCTTCACCATACTCACGAATACGATTGTCAATCTCTAAGCGATTCTTTTCGACCAATTCCTCGATACGAGCCGGATGGATCCGACCATCCTTGAGAAGAGCTTCCATGGTCATCCGAGCAATCTCACGGCGAACTGGATCGAAACCTGAAAGAGTAACCACTTCAGGCGTATCATCAATGATAACATCAATCCCTGTCAAGCTTTCAAAGGTTCGAATATTGCGACCTTCACGTCCGATAATCCGTCCCTTCATACTGTCATCAGGAAGATGAACCGTTGAATTGGTCTGCTCAGCCACATAGTCACCAGCAATCCGCTGCATAGCTTGAACCAAGATATCCTTGGCCACCTTGTCCGAACGCTCTTTGATATCCTGCTCCGCTTCCCGAATACGAGTCGCGATTTCCTTAGACAGCTTGTCCTCGGTCTTGGTCAAGATAATCTCACGCGCTTCCGTCTGAGTCAAGGACGCTACCCGCTCAAGCTCAGCTTCTTTTTGCTTCTCTAGCTCAGCTACTTGTGCTTCACGCGCATCAATGTGTTTAGCTTTATCAGTCAGACTTTGTTCTTTATGCTCCAAAGTCTTTTCCTTGTTGGTTAAATTATCATCTTTGCGGTCAAGACTACTTGCACGCTCTGTCAAGCGGCTTTCAATTTGTTTTAACTCCTGACGCTCAGACTTAAATTCTGCATCAACCTCTTCACGATATTTTCTGGCTTCTTCTTTTGCCTCCAAAAGTGCTTCTTTTTTAAGCGAACTGGTTTCGCGCATCGCTTCTTTGACAATCAAATCCGCTTCGCGTTCTGCCTGACCGCGTAAATTGGTTGCTTCTTGTTCAGCATTTAAAAGAGTAAGTTCCGCGGCTTCTTTAGATGCTTTCATCTTAACCGCGATTCCTACATACCCAATCACTAAACCAATGATGGCAGCAAAAACAAAAGCAGCTATCGTATATAAGCCCATGTTTTTACTCCAAATCTATTTAATTATTGAATTCAAAATTCCTTTTTATTCTATCATAAATAGCAGAAATTCACAAATCAATTTTTTGAAAAAGAAGCCTGATTTTTGCCTATTATTGGGCGAAAAGGCGCTAAATCAAAGAATTTAATATATAAAATTTTTTTATTTCCTAACTCTTATTTTTTTATGCTATAATCAAAAGGAAGTGTTTGAAATGTCGCTTTTGAAACCTGATCTCATTTTCAGGTTCCAATTTTAAAATTTTAAAGGAGAAATCATGTCTAAAGAAGTTATCATTGAAAGTTTTGAGCTTGACCATACAATCGTAAAAGCACCCTATGTTCGTCTCATCGGCGAGGAAACTGGTCCCAAAGGAGATATTATCTCTAACTTTGATATTCGCTTAGTGCAGCCAAATGAAGACTCTATTCCGACGGCTGGCCTGCATACCATCGAGCACTTACTGGCTATGCTTATTCGCAAGCGAATTGACGGTATGATTGACTGCTCGCCTTTCGGTTGCCGCACAGGTTTCCATATGATTATGTGGGGACAGCACTCAGCAACCGAAATTGCCCAAGTCATCAAATCTTGCTTAGAAGAAATCGCTGAAACGACTACTTGGGAAGATGTCCCTGGTACTACTATCGAATCCTGTGGCAATTACAAGGATCATAGCCTTTTTTCTGCCAAAGAATGGGCGAAACTCATTCTCAGCCAAGGGATCTCTGACAATGCTTTTGAGCGCCATGTCCTCTAAGCAGAGGAATTTTAATCTTCTAGGATTTTATTATTTGCGCTAAAAATAAAAAAATTAACCCGTCCTACTGGAAACAGAGGGCGGGTTTATTCTTATTATTCCTGCATAGCATAGCCGATGCCACGGACAGTTTTGATATAGCTGGTCTGCCCAGCAACGTCAATCTTACTCCGTAGGTAACGAATATAGACGTCTACTACATTAGTCTCAGTGGCACCTTCATACTTCCAGACACGTTCTAGAAGCTGCTCGCGACTCATGACTTTTGGACTACTCATCAGCGTCACCAATAGATCATATTCTCGTCGTGTCAAGGCAATCACTTCCTCTCCACGATAGACGATATGATTTTTCAAATCAACTCGTAGATTACGGTAAGCAGTCGGTGTTTTTAGCTTGCTACAATGCTGGTCGATAAAGTCCCGACCTCGAAAGATATCGGATACTTTCTCAACCAAATCACTGATAATAAAAGGTTTGACGGTATAGGAAACAGCAAAGCGCTGAATCTCATCTGCATGTTCTTTGATCTCTTCACGGCTGGCTAAGACGATAATGACTGAGGCCGGCTTGAACAAACTCAGTTGCCTAGCAAACTCACTAGCGGTCATATCCTGCAGGTCATAATTAAGCAAAAATAGATCATAGTCATTTTCTTTAGCTAGTGCCAAACCTTGACTTCCTGTCTCAACCACATCCAAAAGAAATGCTTCCTTTTGCAGTTCCAAAGTCACAAATCGTGCAAGATTCTTTTCATTTTCTACTAATAAAATTCGCTTTGCCATAGGCCTATCCTATTTTTCGTCATACCAAGAGTAGTGGAAGGTTCCTTCTTTGTCTTTACGTTGGTAAGTGTGAGCACCAAAGTAGTCACGTTGTGCTTGGATCAAGTTAGCTGGAAGGTCCGCTGAACGGTAGCTATCAAAGTAAGTAATGGCTGCTGAGAAGGTTGGTACTGGTACGCCAGCTTGAACAGCAAGAGCTACGATATCACGCACTGCTTGTTGGTACTTAGCAGTAACGTCCAAGAAGTACTCATCCAAAAGAAGGTTAGCAAGGTCTGCATCGCGGTTGTAAGCATCTGTGATCTTTTGCAAGAAACGTGAACGGATGATACAGCCATCGCGCCAGATAGATGCGATGTCCGCAAATGGCAAGTTCCAGTTATTTTCTTTAGAAGCTACACGCAATTGAGCAAAACCTTGTGCGTATGAAATGATTTTTGAGAAGTAAAGGGCTTGACGGATCTTTTCGATCAACTCAGCCTTATCACCTTCAAATTTGAAAGCAGCTGGTTTTGGAAGAACCTTGCTAGCATGTACACGCTCTTCTTTGTATGTAGAGATGTAGCGAGCAAATACTGACTCAGTGATAAGTGACAATGGAACACCAAGGTCAAGCGCTGATTGGCTAGTCCATTTACCAGTTCCCTTGTTACCTGCAGCATCAAGGATGTAATCTACGATTGGTCCATCCTGACCTTCATCATCTTTACGGCTCAAGATATCAGCTGTGATTTCGATCAAGTAGCTGTCCAATTCACCCTTGTTCCACTCAGTAAAGATTTCAGCCATGTCTTCTGCAGAAAGGCCAAGCAAGTGTTGCATCAAGTCATAGCTTTCTGCGATCAATTGCATGTCACCATACTCGATACCGTTGTGGACCATTTTCACATAGTGACCAGCTCCGTCAGGACCGATGTAAGTCACACATGGTTTGCCATCTTCAGGTGCTTTAGCTGAGATTTCTTCGAGAACATCAGCAACCAATTCGTAGGCTTCTTTTTGTCCACCAGGCATGATAGAAGGACCTTCAAGGGCACCTTTCTCACCACCAGAAACACCAGTTCCGATAAAGTTGATACCAGAGTTTGCCAATTCTTCATTACGACGGATGGTATCTTTGTAGAATGTGTTTCCGCCGTCGATCAAGATATCACCCTTGTCAAGGTGAGGAAGAAGAGCTTGGATAGTTGCATCTGTACCAGGTCCGGCTTGAACCATGAGCATGATACGACGAGGTTTTTCGATAGATTGAACGAAAGACTCTACATCGTAGCTAGGTACAAATTTCTTTTCTGGATGGCAAGCAATCACGTCTTCTGTTTTTTCTTTGCTACGGTTGTAAATGGCAACTGTATAACCACGAGATTCGATATTTAGGGCAAGGTTACGACCCATTACGGCCATACCTACGACACCAAAGTTAGCTTTTGTCATTTTCTACTCCTATAGACTTAGTTGTTTAATCTGTTATATTTTAACATTTTTACATGGTAATGAAAAGTATTTAGCTGATAGAAATGCTTTTCTGTGGGAGGACACGCAAACAGCCAGAAGTTTCAACTCCCAGCTGTTTGGATATCATAGATACATTTGGATTTATTTCTCATCAACTTCGATGACAGCTTGTTCATCTTGTTTAAGCTTGTTGACAGTCATATTGACGCCAAGTGCTCCAGCTAACAGTTGACGAATGTCAAAGCCTGCCCCTTGAGAAACTTGATCAATGCTCTGCATGATGTCGCCGACCATTTTAGAAGCGTTGCCTTCACCATACATGGTAATCTTATCTACCTTGGTCAATGGCTCTGCCACCGCACGAGCGATTTCTGGCAATTTATCGACAATCATCTCCGTAATCGCAGCTTCCTGCATCTTCTTCATGGCTTCTGCTTTCTTGTCCAAACCTTGGGCTTCCGCTTCTAGTTTAAGACGAATGGCTTCCGCTTCTGCACGTCCTTTGGCTTCAATAGCTTCTGCTTCTTGCAATTGCGCAAATTTCTCAGCCTCGGCTTGAGCCTTTCGGGCTTCGGCTTCTTTTTGTGTTTCAAAGAGTTCCGCTTCGGCCTGACGCTGACGTTCAATCAATTGCGCTTCTGCGGCCTGTTGACGGGCATATTTTTCAGCTTCGGCTTGCTTGCGGATATTGGCATCCAATTCCTGCTCACGGACCTTAACTTCCCGTTCTTTGACTTCCGCTTCCTTTTCCTGCTTCATGATGTTGGCTTCTGCCGCCACACGTTCTTGTTCACGACGTTGGATTT
The DNA here is from genome assembly GCF_041432495.1 of Streptococcus sp. 27098_8_73. Taxonomy (NCBI): domain Bacteria; kingdom Bacillati; phylum Bacillota; class Bacilli; order Lactobacillales; family Streptococcaceae; genus Streptococcus; species Streptococcus sp. 27098_8_73. Next base: position 9,549 of record NZ_JAPVZT010000015.1, on the reverse strand, counting down.
CAGCCTCAATCCCTTTAGCCGCGTCCGCTTTAGCTTGCGCAATATCTGCCTCCTGCTTGAGGGCTGCTTGTTTCAGTTTGAGTTCATTTTGCTTTTGAGCAATTTCCAAGTCAGCGGCCACGCGCTTGTCGTTAGCCAACTTGTCCTGCTCAGCCTCAACTTCCTTGCGCTCACGTTCAGCCTTAGCTTTGGCAATCAGGGCGTCTTTCTTAATCGTTTCGACATTTTCAATACCGAGGTTGTCAATAACGCCACCTTCGTCAGAGAAGGATTGAACGGTAAAGGCAATGACTTCCAGACCCATCTTAGCCAAATCTGGTGCCACGTTATCCTGTACCTTAGAGGCAAATTCCTGACGGTCATTGACCATCTTGCGCAGTTCCATCTGGCCGATTACCTCACGAAGGTTCCCTTCGAGAACATCTTGGACAGAGTTAGAAATATCTGTTGTATTCCAATTAAGGAAGTTTTCTGCCGCACGCTCAATCATTTCATCCGTAGTACCAATCTTCAGCTTAACAGCCGCATCGGCACGAACGTTGATAAAATCAAGTGTTGGCACAGACTCAGAAGTACGGACGTCGGTAGAAAACTGCTCAATATCCAGATAAGAGCGCTGCTCTACAAAAGGAATCATGAAGCCAGCCTTACCTCTTAAATGACGCTGCTTACGCAGACCAGTAATAACGACTACTTCATTTGGCTTAGCATTGACATAGCCCTTAGCCAAAAGAATAATAAGCACAATGGCTGCAACGATTGCAAAAATCAACCAGCCTGGGATAAATAACATATCCATAGAAACTTCCTTTCTTTTCCAGAGCAATGATGAATGCATTGCCCAAATATATTTTTAGTTAGTATATCAAAAAATTAACAGTTTGCAAAACTTTTACTGCTACTTCTATCCAACTTCCAAAATCCCCCCTAAAACAAAAAAGATAGCTCCTCATTCATCAAGGAAACTATCCATGTTTTATTAGTCATTTCTTCCAAAGATACGAAGAATGCTGAGGAAGAGGTTGATAAAGTCAAGGTAGAGGCTCAAAGCTAGAGAAATAGCCCAGCCAAGACCTGCCTGTCCACCCGTTTGCTCATAGACATAGCGAATCTTTTGATTGTCCCAAGCAATCAACCCTGCGAAAATGACAACACTGACGTAGCTGACAATATAGTCTATCATGTCGCTACCAAGGAAAATATTGACAAAACTTGCAATCACAATCCCAATCAGGCCCGCAATCATAGCTCGGCCCATGCCAGATAAATCTTTTTTAATGATGACGCCCATGGCTGCCATAACAAGGAAAACAGCTGCACTAACTGCAAATGCTTTGAAGACCACGCCTCCTGTGTACATGGCCACAATGAAACTCATGGTAAATCCGTTTAGGGCTGAGTAGCTCAAAAAAAGGGGAAGAGCAGCTGGACTATTGCGGAGTCCTCTGCTGGAAGCTGACCAAACCAAGGCCAGCTCAATAAAGATAGCTCCATAGTAAATCCAGCTATAATGGAGCAAAATCTCAACTAGAGCTGTCTGGAAGGTCGTCAGCATTAGACCCGAAACCAGAGCAGAGATAGCAATTCCCATCCCGACAAATCCGTAGACCTTAGAATAAAAACTAGAAAGTCCACTGTTTTCTTGAATAATTGTGTTGTTCATAATGTCTCCTTTTTACATTTTAACTTTTCATCATCTTTCGATGATACTTTTTACGCCCACTCAGCTTTTGTCGCCAAGGTGCCGTCGCTTCTTTGATCGCCCAATACTTGTCCACCATGGTCACAACGAAGGATTCCTTGTAGCGTGGCGGTGCCAAGGTAGCTCCCCACATATGCTTGATGATAATATCTTCCTCTCGATTGAGCTTGGTAATCTTACGGGCATTTCGGACTGCTAGGCGGGGATGTACCCAGGCATGACTCTTTTTAAACTTGGTTTCGCGCCAGTCATAATAAAATAAATCATGCAATAGAGCGCCCCGTGCTGTACTGCGGGCATTCCAGCCAAGTTTTTTAGCAATCTTATAACTAGTATAACTGACATTGATCGAATGTTCAAGCCGATTAGAATGAATATGATGGGTAATTCCTTTTAAGCGTTGGACGCTGGGCTTCTCGATCAAATGCCCCACATAGGCCATAAATTCATCATCTTCTCTGTAAGGCATATCATCACCTCCATTTAGTTTTATTATAGAGAGATTTCTAAAAGCTAGCTTAAAGCAAACATCAGGATGCCAGCTGCCACAGCAACATTAAGACTTTCAGCCTGCCCCTTCATGGAAATATGAACCAAAACATCAGCCGCATCCGTCATTTCTTGGCTGATTCCTTTCCCTTCATTACCCATGACTAAGAGGAAATCTTCATTTTTTTCAACCTTTTGATAATCCACAGAATCTTCTGATAAGGTCGAAGCCAGAATTTGCAGGTCACTTTGACGAGCTAGGGCCAGCATATCCTCTCTGCTCACGCGATAAATGGGCAGATGAAAATGGCTACCCTGCATAGAACGCAAGGTTTTGAGATTGTAAATGTCAGCGGAGTGACTAGAGATGAAAACTCCTTGATAACCCGCCGCATCCGCTGTTCGGATGATGGTTCCGACATTGCCAGGATCCTGCACATCTTCTAAAAAGAGGTAGGCCCCTTCCAGCTTTTCTGGAATATTCTGCTCCTCAAAGGCTAATTCTGCAACGATTCCCTGAGGTGTCTTACTATCTGCCAAATCACTGAGAATCTCTGGACTGACAAAAATCGTCTGGGAAAAGGCTACCAAGCGCTCTTCGTACTCTGCCAAAGCAAAAATTCGTAGAATCCGTGCCTGACTGGCCAGAGCCTCCTCAAAAAGATGCCAGCCCTCAATCAAATACGACTCGCTACGATATTTTTTTTGATGCAGCTTTTTAGCTTTTTTTACCACATTATTGGCTTTTGAGGTTATAATATTCATAAATACATTATAACACAATCTAGCGGTTTTGAACTCATCCTCTAGACTTAGCCGCAGAGAAAATCTTGTCCCAAGCAGCCAGCTAGTCGCTACACTATGGGCTGAGAAGCGAGTTTCAAACCGCTACAAAAGGAGGTAACGATGCAAAAAGTAAGAATGATTGCGCAAGGACGGGTCCAAGGTGTCGGCTTTCGTTGGGGCGTTTATTCCCTCGCTCTGCAAATCGGCGGGATTACCGGTCGCGTCTGGAATAATGACGACGGTACAGTCGAAATTTTGGCTCAAGCTGAAAGCTCTGCCCTCATGGCCAAGTTCATTCAAGAAATTCGCAAGGGACCAACTCCTTTTTCAAAAGTCAGCTATTTAGATGTCACCATGGCCAATTTTGAGTCCTATACTGACTTTAAAATTGCAAATTAGGTCTGGAGAACTATTGTATATTTCCTTAAAAAACAGTAGAATAGATAGGTATTATTTTTTTAGAAACAAAGGAAATGAACTCGTGAAAACATTTAAACGTATTTTATTCTCTGGAATGAGCTTGTCCCTCCTACTATTATTGACAGGGTGTGTCGGACGAGACAAGGCAGGCAATCCTTCTGGTATTATTTGGGACGTGCTTGGTCAGCCTATGGCAGATAGCATCCAGTTCTTTGCCAAGAATTCAGGCCTTGGTTATGGTCTAGCGATTATTATCGTTACACTCATCGTGCGGCTGATTATTTTCCCACTGGGAATCTATCAGTCTTGGAAGGCTACTCTTCAGTCAGAAAAGATGAACTACTTCAAGCCCATCTTTGCCCCTATCCAAGAACGAATCAATAATGCCGAAACTCAAGAAGAAAAACTAGAAGCGCAGCAAGAACTTATGGCTGCTCAAAGAGAAAATGGTCTGAGTATGTTTGGCGGCATCGGCTGCCTGCCTCTGATTATTCAGATGCCTTTCTTCTCAGCCCTCTTCTTTGCTGCCCAATACACAAACGGCGTAGCCAGCAGTACATTCCTTGGCATCAATCTAGGAAAACCTAGTCTAGTCTTGACTCTCATTGTCGGAGTACTCTACTACATCCAGTCACTTCTTTCCCTACATGGTATCGAAGATGAGACCCAAAAAGAGCAGATGAAGCGCGCTACTTATATGAGCCCAATTATGATCGTGGTTTTCTCTTTCATGTCACCAGCAGCTGTGACGCTCTACTGGGTAGTCGGTGGTTTCGTTCAAATTATCCAACAATTCATCATTAACTACTTAATGCGTCCTCGGATTAGAAAGCAAGTAGCTGAAGAATACAAAAAGAATCCTCCGAAAGCCATGAGCAATGCAGGTCGCATCAAAGATGTGACACCAAAAGCGAGCCAAGCAATCACTCAAAACAATAAAAAGAAAAAGAATCGCAACGCTGGTAAACAACGTTCTAGATAAATAAATTATCCATGTCCCTCCAAGATTTCCTATCTAATCTTGGAGGGCTTTTTTCCATTCCCCTAACAATACTAAAAGAGAGGCTGGGACAAAAGTCCTAGCCTCTCAATTGTCTTTGGATTGTCGAGCAAGACGCAGTGGTTGAGTGGGCTCTACTACGCTGATTCATCAGCTTCTACAGCCCTACTCAACTGTGCAGAGGTGGGACGACGAAATCGAATTCTAGCGAATTAGCGATTTCTGTCCCACTCTCTCTTTCTTAAACGTTTAATCAATATACTTCAACTTTCCACGGAAATCTTCCAGGCTTTCATAGCCTTTTTCTTTCATAATGGCCTTGAGTTCGGTGGTAATGCGCTCGAAGGCTGCCACTCCTTCTTTATGAAGGGTTGTTCCTACCTGCACCATACTGGCTCCACAGAGGATATGCTCAAAGGCATCGCGCCCTGTCAAGACACCCCCAGTTCCGATGATTTGGATTTCTGGTTTCAGGCGCTGGTAAAAGGCATGGACATTGGCCAGAGCCGTAGGCTTGATGTACTGGCCGCCAATACCGCCAAAACCATTTTTAGGACGAATGACCACTGACTCATCTTCTATATAAAGACCATTTCCGATAGAGTTTACACAATTGACAAACTTGAGCGGATAGTTGTTGAAAATCGCAGCGGCCTGATCAAAATGCACGATATCAAAGTAAGGAGGCAGCTTGATACCCAGAGGCTTAGTAAAATAAGCAAAAACTTCTGACAAGATTTTTTCTGTCGTTTCAAAATCATAAGCAATCTGTGGCTTGCCAGGGACATTTGGGCAGGAGAGATTGAGCTCAGTAATCCCTTTAAAGTCGCTTGCCTGCACTTTCTTAAGAATGGTGTGAGTTTCTTCTGGCGACATACCAACCAAAGAAAGGAAGAAAGTACGATTTGGCTCGCTTTCTTGCAGCTCCAGCAAGTAGTCAAGATAATAATCTAAACCATTATTGGGCAGGCCCATGGAGTTGATAGAGCCCAGTGGCACATCCTGATAGCGAGGTTCTGGATTACCTTGACGAAAGTCCAGCGTTGCCGTCTTAGTCACAAAGGTTCCTGCAGCAGAGTTTTTGACTTCTTCTAACTCTTCCACTGTCATACAAGCCACTCCTGCAGCATTCATCAGACAGTTGTCAAATTCAAAACCCGCAATTTTTGTCTTGGTTGTCGTCATTATTTTGACCTCATATTCCTTAATTTTCTCTATTATATCATTAAAATTCTTCCTATAAAAAATTTATCCTAATTTTCTAGCAAAAGGTTCGGCATTTGCACCTAGAATCTTCAAAAAAATATTATGGAAATTTTCAGAAAATTCAACTTTTTTCTTTACACCCTAAAAAAATTCTGCTATAATGGCTCGTGTAATAAAATATAACAACAAAAAGGAGAACGATATGACATCTGCTAAAGAATATATCCAAAGCGTGTTTGCAACTGTGAAAGCTCGTAATGGGCACGAGGCTGAATTTCTTCAGGCAGTTGAAGAATTCTTCAGCACTTTGGAACCTGTATTTGAAAAACACCCTGAGTATATCGAAGAAAACATCTTGGCACGTATCACCGAGCCTGAGCGCGTGATTTCTTTCCGTGTTCCTTGGGTTGACCGTGATGGAAAAGTGCAAGTCAACCGTGGTTACCGTGTTCAATTTAACTCAGCTGTTGGACCATATAAAGGCGGACTTCGTTTCCACCCAACTGTAAACCAAGGAATTTTGAAATTCCTCGGATTTGAACAAATCTTTAAAAATGTTTTGACTGGACTTCCAATCGGTGGAGGTAAAGGGGGATCAGACTTCGATCCTAAAGGAAAGACTGATGCTGAAGTCATGCGCTTCTGCCAAAGCTTTATGACTGAATTGCAAAAATACATCGGACCATCTCTTGACGTTCCAGCTGGTGATATCGGTGTTGGTGGACGTGAAATTGGTTACCTTTACGGACAATACAAACGCCTGAACCAATTTGATGCGGGAGTCTTGACTGGTAAACCTCTTGGATTTGGTGGTAGCCTGATTCGCCCAGAAGCAACTGGTTACGGTTTGGTTTACTATACTGAAGAAATGCTCAAAGCTAATGGTAACAGCTTTGCTGGTAAAAAAGTGGTGATTTCAGGTTCTGGTAACGTAGCCCAATATGCTCTTCAAAAAGCAACTGAACTTGGTGCAACTGTTATCTCTGTATCTGACTCAAACGGTTATGTCATCGATGAAAACGGTATCGACTTCGATCTTTTGGTTGATGTTAAAGAAAAACGCCGTGCTCGCTTGACTGAGTATGTAGCTGAGAAAGCAACTGCTACTTACCATGAAGGTTCTGTATGGACTTACGCTGGTAACTATGATATTGCTCTTCCATGTGCGACTCAAAACGAAATCAATGGTGACGCAGCTAAACGCTTGGTGGCTCAAGGTGTTATCTGCGTATCAGAAGGTGCCAACATGCCGAGTGACCTTGATGCGATTAAAGTCTATAAAGAAAACGGAATCCTTTACGGACCTGCCAAAGCTGCCAACGCTGGTGGTGTAGCTGTATCTGCCCTTGAAATGAGCCAAAACAGCCTTCGCCTCTCATGGACTCGTGAAGAAGTTGACGGCCGCCTCAAAGACATCATGACAAACATCTTCAATACAGCTAAAACAACTGCTGAAACATACGGACTTGGTACTGACTACCTTGCAGGAGCAAATATCGCTGCCTTCGAAAACGTAGCCAACGCTATGATTGCCCAAGGTATTGTTTAAACCCTGAAATTTAAAAATCAGCTTGCTCATTTGAGCAGCTGATTTTTTGTCTATCAATGGATTGTAACGCTTTACCGAGCCGACTCTTTCAAAAGGGCCAGATATTCCTCTAAAACTAGATGATGTTTTTGCATATATTGTGCCGACTCTAGGCCAACATAACGATAGTGCCAATTTTCAAAATTCACACCAGTAATATCGCTTTTCCCTTCAGGATAGCGCAGAATAAAGCCGTATTTAGGGGCAATTTCCGCAATCTTATTTGCTACCTCATCATTCTGACCTTCTGGCTCGCTCATATCAATCGCCAAGCCTGTCTGATGCTCACTGGCACCTGGCAGCTGGATCCGCTTTTGCACTTCTTGCTCCGCTTCTTGCCGAGACAAGCCTTCTTCTTCGGCCAAAGCTAGGGCTTCTTCATATAGCTCTGTCTGCTCAGCTCGGCTACGATAGCCCGAAATCAAGGTTTCTCCCGGCGCAATGGTCTGAGCTGCAGCTAAAAATTGTCTGGTATTTTCAGCAATCCGACTATCTACCTGAATATCATCGATTTGGGTCAACTTAGGATGAGACTCTTCCTGTAAATGGTTACGATTGATTAAAGTCAACTCCCAATCATCAACTGACACCTTGGGCAAGTCAGAGGTCCAGACTCCCAAACCACGACTAATAAAAGTTAAGAAGTCTTCATCCATGTCTTGCACTCGCAATAGAGCAAACAGCAAACTGATCCCAATTCCTAGAAATAAGAGCCTATTTATTAGTCGAAACAGAGAGAGTTTTTTCCTTCTTTCGTGGCGACCTCGTCTCAAGACTTGTCCTCCAGCTCTTTCGCTCCAACTTCACGATAGGACATATCACCGATGGAAGCAACTGAAAATTGTCCATCTTCATAGTCTACGATGGTCACACTACCATTGCCTAGGCCATGAGGTTGCATGCGATTAATTAGATAGACAAAGGTTCCGATGGTCATGCCATGACTAACTACCAAAGCATTGCCACCACCCGCAGCCTCTAGCTCCTCAGCAATCTCTGAGAAGCCTTGCCAAATTCGGCCGCTGAGTTTTTCCCAATTCTCAGCCCAGCCAGCCGTGTCGACTTCTACTAAACCTTCTGCCAATTCAGCATAGCTGAGTTGATGCACATGGTCGATATTAAAGACCCTAGGCATAACTCCCATAAAAAGCTCACCATCATAGCCACCATCAAAGCTGCCAAAACACCACTCTCGAATGCGCTTGTCAAACCGATAAGGAATCTTTCCAGTCAAGCCCAGCTCTTCCAAAATAATTCCCATGGTCTGAATGGTTCGACCTGAATCACTGGATCTAGCTAGTTTAAAATCAATACCCGCTTTTCGCAAACCAATCCCTAATTCGTGGATGCCACGTTCGCCTTCTGCTGTCAACGGACTATCACTCCAGCCCTGAGCTCGTCCGATTGTATTAAACATGGTCTTACCATGCCGGATGAGGTATAATCTTGTTTTTGCCATACACTTCCCCCCTTATTCTCCTCTCATTATATCACGTTTCTGAAAAAAAGCAGTTTCTAAGATTGAAAGAAGACAGCTCAATAAAACTTAACTATTTCCATGATTTCTTTTAACTGTTTATTTCAGCGTCCAAAATTTTAGCGCCAACTTCACGGTAGGACACATCTCCCAAGATCTGAATCGTAAATTGCCCTTTTTCATATTCAACGACTGTCACACTGCCGTTGTCAACCTCAGGATTTTTGCTAATGGCTTTATCAATCAGATAAGCAAAAGTCCCGATGGTCATACTATGGCTGACAACCAAAGCATTGCCTCCGCCAGCAGCTTCCACTTCTTGGGCAATAGCTGTAAATCCATCTAAAATCCGCCCACTTAGTTGCTCCCAGGGCTCAGCCCAGCCAGCCGTATCCACTTCAACCAAGCCGTCAGCCAATTCTGGGAAAGTCAGCTCTTTATAATTATCGGTGTCACGCACCCTTGGAATCACTCCACGGAAAAGATCGCCACCATAAGCCCCGTCAAAGCTCCCGAAGCACCACTCTCGGATGCGCTTGTCAAACTTATAAGGAATCTTCCCGACCAAATCCAGCTCTTCTAGGATAATCCCCATGGTCTGAATGGTTCGACCAGAGTCGCTCGAGAAAGCCTTGGTAAATTCCAAACCAGACTCTCTCAGGCCAATCCCTAGCTCACGGATACCACGTTCGCCTTCTTCAGTTAAGGGAGTGTCCGACCAACCTTGAGCCCGACCAATGGTATTAAACATAGTCTTACCATGCCGGATGATGTATAATTTCGTTTTTGCCATGAATGTCTCCTTTTAATTAAGGCCACTCGTCTAAGAGTGGCTTATTTGTCTCACACTTGACTGAGCAAGGCAGAGGGAAAGAGAGTGG
>NZ_JAPVZT010000014.1:0-61095 GCF_041432495.1 Streptococcus sp. 27098_8_73 | reverse complement strand
TTTCTTGTTGTTATGAATTTGGATCATCTAGACTACGGCCATGAAGACCTTTCTCGCGCTGAACTTGGCGCAATTTTTCAGGCGTTACATCATTACCATCCTCGTCAACAATCTTGATGCCTTCAATATGATGGCGAACAGAACGACGGTAGCCTTCGATGTACTCTTCACGAAGCTTGGCCTGTTCCACTTTTTCCTCAGCCGTTAAGCCTTCCGTTTTTTTCTTTTTAGCCAGTTCGTTGATACGTTCAATTTTTTTAGGATCCATGATTCTACCCCTCTTACCTTTTATTTGGTATTAATCTGATTAAACTGGGCCAGCTGGCCAGCCTTGTCTGTCAAAGAAGCTAGGAGAGCTAGACGGTTGTTACGCACAGCCTCATCTTCTGCCATGACCATAGTATGGTCAAAGAAAGCATCGATAACTGGACTGAGAGCAAAGAGTTGATCCAGATTGGCAGCCAAGTTAGATGTCAGCTCCACAGCTTCAATAGCGGCAGCCAAGTCTTTTTCCTCTTGATTTTCAAAGAGAGCTGGATTGACAGCTGCCTGCCCTTGAGCTTTCTCAGCTAGATTGAAGACCCGAGATAGGCTTTCCACCGCTGACTTGAAGTTATCTTCCTGAGCTTTTTCTGCCAGAAGCCCAGCCGTTTCTACCAAATCGCGTACGACAAAGTGAGTGCTTTGAAGAACAGCCGTCACGATGTCTTTCGGAATGCTACGGTCCATCATTTTCTCAACGCGGGCACGGAAGAAGTCTAGCACTGCCTCTTGATTTTCATAACTTAGGCTATCAAATTTCAGTTCGTAAAGTCGGCTAACCAACTGAGCCAAGTCAATGTTCCAGCCGAACTTATCCAAGATACGCACAACACCCTGAGTTGCACGGCGCAGCGCATAAGGGTCATTGGAACCGCTTGGAATCAAGCCAACTGAGAAGAAGGACAGAATGGTATCCAGCTTATCAGCCAGTGCCAAGACCGCACCGACCTTGGTGTCAGGCAATTCGCCATCGGCGGATGTCGGCATATAGTGCTCCCGAATGGCAGCTGCCACCGCAGCATTCTCACCAGCCAGAAGAGCATACTTCTCACCCATGATGCCTTGCAACTCATCAAACTCACCAACCATACCAGTTAGCAAGTCAAACTTATAAATAGCTGCTGCACGAGCCAAGTCGGCTGTCTCATCAGCATCCAATCCTGCTTCTTGCGCCAAGAGAGCAGCAATCTTGCCAGTCCGCTCCATGTGCTCTGCCAGAGAGCCAATCTTTTCGTGGAAGGTCACATTGCCCAGCTTTTCAACCAAGTCGGCAATAGCTAGTTTTTGGTCTTCCCGCCAGAAGAATTCCCCATCTTCCAGACGAGCCACCAAGACTTTCTCATTTCCTTTAATGACATTTTCCAGATGCTCTGCATTTCCGTTGCGGACAGAGATGAAGTGCGGCAATAGCTTGCCTTCACTATCGCGCACAACAAAGTAACGCTGGTGCTCTTTCATGGAAGTTACTAAGACTTCCTCAGGCACCTCCAAGTATTTAGCATCAAAATTACCCAAGAAAGCAGTTGGATATTCTACCAGATTCAGAACTTCATTGAGCAAGTCTTCGTCAATCTCGATAGAAACCCCGTGCTCCTGCTCTAACGCCCGAATCTGCTCGATAATCATCTTTTCTCGTTCAAGAGGATTGGTAATGACAAACTGAGCCCGTAAGTCATCTTCATAGGAATCTGCTGAAGCAATCTGCGTTTCTTTGCCCAAGAAACGATGGCCACGGCTAGTACGGCCGCTCTTGATGTCCAAGAAATCCAAGTCAAAGGCCTGCTCATCCAAGAGCACAGTCAAAGTATGTACTGGACGGATATATTCAAAGGTGTTATTAGCCCAGTGCATGCTGACAGGGAAGGTCAAAGCTTGCAGAACTTCTGTTACTGCTGGGATGATTTCCTCTACTGGGCGGCCGATTTCTTCCTTGGTCACATAGACATATTCTTCGCCTTTGATTTCGCGGAAAGTAATGTCCTCAACCGTCAAGCCCTTGCCACGGACAAAGCCTTCGGCAGCCTTGGTAAAGTTGCCATCTGCATCCAGAGCAATTTTCTTAGAAGGACCTTTGAAATCTTCTGTCAGATCAGACTGCTTGTCCGCCAAGCCAACCACGCGCACCGCCAGACGACGAGGTGTGGAGAACATTTCAATTTTCTCAAAGGTCAGACGATGGTCTTTCAGGAAGGCTCCCATCTTGTCGCGCAGCTGCTTCATGCTCGGTGTCACGACATAGGCTGGCATTTCCTCCAAGCCTAATTCAACTAATAAATTTTTTACCATGATTATTCTCCCTCCTCTGCCAAGAGTTTCTCGCGAGTCTCTGCATCCAAAAGCGGATAGCCCAGACGCTTGCGCTCAGCCACAAAGGTCTTAGCCACAACACGCGCTAAATTCCGAATACGAGCGATATAACCAGCCCGCTCTGTCACAGATACAGCGCCACGCGCATCCAAGAGGTTAAAGGTATGCGAGCATTTGAGAACATAGTCATAGGCCGGGTGCACCAGATGATCGTCCAGACAGCACTTAGCTTCCGCTTCAAACTTCTCAAAATTCCCCAAGAGCAAGTCTTGGTCGCTGACCTCAAAACTGTATTTGGAATGCTCATACTCAGGATGAGTGAAAATTTCACCGTACTTAACACCATCAGCCCACTCAATGTCGTAAACTGAGTCCACTTCTTGGATATAAGAAGCCAGACGCTCCAGACCATAAGTCACCTCAGCTGTCACCGGTTGAGTTGGCAGACCTCCGACCTGCTGGAAGTAAGTGAACTGCGTGATTTCCATACCATCCAGCCAGACTTCCCAGCCCAGACCAGCTGAACCAGTTGACGGATTTTCCCAGTTATCCTCAACAAAGCGGATGTCATGCTCCAATGGATTGATGCCCAAGAGCTCCAAAGACTGCAAGTAAAGTTCTTGGATATTGCTTGGAGACGGCTTCATAACCACTTGAAATTGATGGTGCTGATAAAGACGGTTCGGATTTTCTCCATAACGCCCATCTGCTGGCCGGCGAGACGGCTCTACATAGGCCGCATTCCACGGCTCTGGCCCAATAGCCCGCAGGAAGGTATAGGGACTCATCGTTCCCGCCCCCTTCTCATTATCATAAGCCTGCATGAGCATACAACCTTGGTCATTCCAGAACTGCTGTAAAGTCAAAATAATTTCTTGAAATGTTAACTTCTTAGACATTTGTTACTCCTTTTGTTTGTTTATATCTCTTTGTCTATTATTTTCTGTTCTATGAACCAATCCAACAAGGGAATTGTCTTATCTGTATTTGCCCACCGATGATAAGAATCAAAGACTGCTTGCACACTTCCTAGATTTTCTACTAGCTTGTCAACTGTCAAAAAACTGCGCCAGTATTCGTAAAAAATACTAGCATAATTCCCTTGATAAGTCGAAGTACCGAAATCATTCAATGAGTGCCAACCGTGCTTTTTCTGAAAGAGCTCAACAAGAGACTGATTACAAGCTTTTTCCACTCGAAATTCCTCATCTGTAAAGAAATACTTGCGGCTAATATACTCAACCATCCCTTCTTCAAACCAGATATAGGCACCGTATCCATCAAAGTCATCTAAAAAATGCTCCGACCAATGAGCTAACTCATGGCCCACAATCTGCAAGAGAGAATTTTCAGACAAAGACTGATAGTGGTTTGCTATTGCTTGAGTTTGGTGAGAGGTATCGTAATTCTCCAACTGAAGGAGATACAAATCTTTCCAAACCGTCAATTCGGGAGTCATAACCATCCGCCTATCATTTGTATAGGCTGGTACAGGAATTTCCCGAATGATCTGCGTAGCAGAATCAAAATCGGACCAAATGATGGCTTGCGGCAAGTCATAAACCGCAAACTCGTCTTTTAAAAATGTTAGATAATCCTGCAACTTTGCGGAATTCTTTGCGACGAAATCTTGAAAAGCTGCGAATTGGTTCTCGTCTTTTACAAGATAAAAGTTCTCCACGAATCTCCTTTCTTTCGAACAATAGGTTCAGTACGCAAAAGAACCACATCCGACAGTCCTAGGCTATGCGACCTAGGGGCGTCAAAACGCGGTTCCACCCTAATTTATTACTTCATTACGTTTAAAAATGTTAACCGAAAGCGCCATCTGCACTGCTTCCCTATCTGGCTCCCACCCACCCAGACTCGCTAAAAAGTAGACAATGAGAATTCTTTCTAAAAAAGATTATAGCAGAAAATAGATGATTTGTAAAATACTTCTTGGACTTCAGCTATAAATTCTTCCTATATAAATTCACTTTCTAATCAATTTATCAGATAAGCATTTTCATAGAAATTTTCATCCACTTTCATATATTAACCTAGTTACATTAGCGATCTAATCTTCATCTAATTATTTAGTGAGAAGAAAAGATCAAAAAAGGCTGATATAACAGCGTTTTTCACTAGAAATAGAATTTGAAAATAATTGTCGCCTCGATTCAGGTACTTGCATTTTTCATGAAAACGTTTTATAATAATAGTTAGCCTTAAAGTTTTCTTAAACTTAAGTCAAACATTTTATAAGGAGGAAAAACAATAATGAGTATTGGAATCATTATTGCCAGCCACGGTGAATTTGCTGCCGGCATTCATCAGTCAGGTTCTATGATTTTTGGTGAGCAAGAAAAAGTTCAAGTTGTAACTTTCATGCCAAACGAAGGTCCTGATGATCTGTATGCAAAATTCAATGACGCTGTGGCTTCGTTTGATGCGAACGATGAGGTATTGGTCTTGGCTGACCTTTGGAGTGGGTCTCCATTTAACCAAGCTAGCCGTGTCATGGGTGAAAATCCAGACCGCAAGTTCGCGATTATTACAGGTTTGAACCTGCCTATGCTAATTCAAGCCTACACAGAGCGCATGATGGATGCAAACGCTGGCGTAGATGCTGTCGTTGCAAACATTATCAAGGAAGCTAAGGAAGGTGTCAAAGCACTTCCAGAAGAGCTAAATCCAGTCTTAGAAAGCGCTGCTCCTGCTGCTGAACCAGTTGCTCAAGCAGCTATCCCAGAAGGAACTGTTATCGGAGACGGCAAGCTCAAAATCAACCTTGCTCGTATCGATACACGTTTGTTGCACGGACAAGTTGCAACAGCTTGGACTCCAGATTCAAAAGCAGACCGTATCATCGTTGCTTCTGACTCTGTAGCTAAAGATGAACTTCGTAAAGAGCTCATCAAACAAGCTGCACCTGGTAATGTTAAAGCAAACGTTGTTCCAATTGATAAGCTGATTGCTGTTTCAAAAGATCCACGCTTTGGTAATACGCACGCTCTTATCTTATTTGAAACTCCGCAAGATGCCCTACGCGCTATCGAAGGCGGTGTGCCAATCAAGACCCTCAACGTCGGCTCAATGGCTCACTCAACTGGTAAGACAATGGTCAACAACGTTCTGTCAATGGACAAGGACGACGTGGCAACTTACGAAAAATTGCGTGACCTCGGAGTTGAATTCGACGTACGTAAAGTACCAAATGATTCTAAGAAAGATTTGTTTGACTTAATTAACAAAGCCAACGTTCAATAATATAAAACGTTTCGCTCTCATATTATTATGAAAGGATTTAAAACATGTCTATTATTTCTATGGTTTTAGTAGTCTTTGTTGCCTTCCTAGCTGGTCTTGAAGGTATCTTGGACCAATTCCAATTCCACCAACCATTGGTTGCATGTACCTTGATCGGTCTTGTAACTGGTAACTTAACTGCTGGTGTTATCCTTGGCGGATCTCTTCAAATGATCGCTCTTGGTTGGGCTAACATCGGTGCTGCCGTTGCTCCTGACGCTGCCTTGGCTTCAGTTGCCGCTGCCATCATCATGGTTCAAGGTGGAGATTTCACTGACAAAGGTATCACAGTTGCAACTACAATCGCGATTCCTCTTGCCGTAGCTGGTCTCTTCCTGACTATGATTGTACGTACTATCTCTGTTGCCTTGGTTCACGCTGCAGACTCTGCTGCTAAAAAAGGCGACTTTGCTAGCGTTGAACGCGCGCACTTTGTAGCTCTCCTTCTCCAAGGACTTCGTATCGCTATCCCTGCAGCCCTTCTTCTTGCTATCCCTGCAGAAGCAGTGCAAAAATTGCTTGCTATGATGCCTGATTGGTTGGCAGGTGGTATGGCTGTCGGCGGGGGAATGGTTGTTGCCGTTGGTTACGCTATGGTTATCAACATGATGGCAACTCGCGAAGTATGGCCATTCTTTGCTATCGGTTTTGCTCTTGCTGCTGTTAGCCAATTGACTTTGATTGCCCTCGGTGCTATCGGTGTAGCAATCGCCCTTATCTACCTCAACCTTTCTAAGAAAGGCGGAAACGGTGGTGGCGGTTCTGCTACATCTAACGACCCAATCGGCGATATCCTAGAAGACTACTAAGAAAGGAGCTGCTATATCATGACTGAAAAAATTCAATTATCTAAATCAGACCGTCAAAAAGTTTGGTGGCGTTCTACTTTCTTGCAAGGTTCTTGGAACTATGAACGTATGCAAAACTTGGGTTGGGCTTATTCTTTAATTCCAGCTCTCAAGAAACTTTACACTAAAAAAGAAGATCAAGCTGCTGCTCTTGAGCGTCACTTGGAATTCTTCAATACTCACCCATACGTTGCTGCTCCAATCATCGGTGTAACACTCGCCCTTGAAGAAGAAAAAGCAAACGGTGCAGAAATTGACGATGCAGCTATCCAAGGGGTTAAAATCGGTATGATGGGACCTTTGGCTGGTATCGGTGACCCTGTCTTCTGGTTCACAGTTCGTCCGATCCTTGGAGCACTCGGTGCATCTCTTGCTCTGTCAGGAAATATCATCGGTCCACTCCTCTTCTTCGTTCTTTGGAACGCAATCCGTATGGCCTTCTTGTGGTACACTCAAGAATTGGGCTACAAGGCTGGTTCTGAAATCACTAAAGACATGTCTGGTGGTATCCTTCAAGACATCACTAAAGGTGCTTCAATCCTTGGTATGTTTATCTTGGCTGTTTTGGTAGCACGCTGGGTAAACGTTAGCTTCGCGCTTCAATTGCCATCTACAAAACTCTCTGAGGGAGCTTACATCAACTTCCCTAAAGGTGCTGTAACTGGCGAGCAACTTCAAAAAATCTTGGGTGATGTTGCAGGCGGATTGAGCTTGACTCCTGAAAAAGCAAATACCCTTCAAGGACAAATTAACTCTTTGATTCCAGGTTTGATGGGACTTCTCCTTACCTTCCTCTGCATGTGGTTGCTTAAGAAGAAAGTTTCTCCAATCACAATCATCATCGGACTTTTCGTTGTCGGTATCGTTGCTCGCCTTATTGGTTTGATGTAATAAAAAAGAAGGTTTCGGCCTTCTTTTTATTATGGTATAATAGCTATAGTATTTAAAAGGGAGATGTTCTATGGCGCAATCGCAAAATAAATCGATTGAATTTCAAACGACAGGGGTTTCCTATCTGGGTTTAGGTGGCAAGGTTGGGAAGTTTTTGATCGGTGATGTCGCACTGGAATTCTACGCCGACGCTAATGTAGAAGACTATATCCAGCTGCCTTGGTCTAGCATCCAGCAGATCGGTGCCAATGTCTCTGGGAAAAATATCAGTCGCCATTTTGAAGTGTTTACAGACAAGGGTAAGTTTCTCTTTGCCTCCAAGGACACTGGAAAGATTCTCAAAATTGCACGGCAACATATCGGAAATGAGAAAGTTGTCAAATTGCCTACTTTGATCCAAACAATTGGCCAATTCTTTAAAAATCTATTTGCAAAAAAATAGAAAATCCTGTATAATCTAGGAAACGGATAAGTAAGACTATCGCTTCTTTCAGAAAGTCTGCGGGTGCTGCGAGCAGATAGGAGCCTAGTGTGAAATTCTACCGTTGCAATACAACTACATACATAATCAAGTGCACACCTGTGAAGTTGGATGGAACCGCGGCCTAGCCGCTCCAACAGTTTCCTCGGTGTGCTTTTATTTTTTGGAGGTTTTATGTTAGATTTAAAACGTATTCGGACAGACTTTGATGCTGTCGCAGAGAAATTAGCTACCCGTGGCGTAGCAGCTGATGTGCTCAATCAAATGAAGGAAATTGATGAGCAAAGACGTGATTTGTTGGTAAAAGTAGAAAATCTCAAAGCCGAACGCAACACCGTTTCTGCTGAAATTGCCCAAGCTAAACGCAACAAAGAAAATGCAGATGACAAGATTGCAGCCATGCAAAAACTATCTGCCCAAGTCAAGGACTTGGATGCTACTTTGGATGAATTGGATGCTAAACTAACCGAGTTCACTACAACCCTGCCAAACATTCCGCACGATAGCGTACCAGTCGGGGCAGACGAGGATGACAATGTAGAAGTCCGCCGCTGGGGTACACCTCGCCAATTTGACTTTGAAGCTAAGGCGCACTGGGATTTGGGCGAAGACTTGGATATTCTGGACTGGGAACGTGGCGCAAAAGTTACTGGAGCCCGCTTCCTCTTCTACAAGGGCTTGGGTGCTCGTTTGGAACGCGCTATCTACAACTTCATGCTGGATGAGCATGGCAAAGAAGGCTATACAGAAGTCATCACTCCCTATATGGTCAACCATGACTCTATGTTTGGTACTGGACAATATCCTAAGTTCAAAGAAGATACCTTTGAGCTAAGTGATACTAACTTCGTTCTGATTCCGACTGCTGAAGTTCCGCTGACCAACTACTATCGAGATGAAATTTTAGATGGCAAAGAATTGCCAATCTACTTCACAGCTATGAGCCCATCATTCCGCTCTGAAGCTGGCTCTGCTGGTCGTGACACGCGCGGTCTCATCCGCCTGCACCAATTCCACAAGGTTGAAATGGTCAAATTTGCCAAGCCAGAAGAATCTTATGAAGAGCTAGAAAAGATGACTGCCAATGCAGAAAACATCCTACAAAAGCTCAATCTGCCTTACCGTGTCGTTGCTCTCTCTACTGGCGACATGGGCTTCTCAGCTGCTAAAACCTACGACTTGGAAGTCTGGATTCCAGCTCAGAACACCTACCGTGAAATCTCTAGCTGCTCTAACACAGAAGATTTCCAAGCTCGTCGAGCACAAATCCGCTACCGTGACGAAGCAGATGGCAAGGTCAAACTCCTTCATACTCTCAACGGGTCTGGACTGGCTGTTGGACGCACAGTCGCTGCTATCTTAGAAAATTACCAAAATGAAGATGGTTCTGTGACCATTCCTGAAGTTCTACGTCCTTACATGGGCGGTTTGGAAGTCATCACACCAAAATAAGCAACGAAAGGTCCGAAACAATCGGACCTTTTCTTATTCTATCTGAGGAAAAATCCAACAGTTCAAAAAATAAACGAAATATAGGATTTTCTACTTTAAAAGAGAGTGGGACAGAAATCGGTAATTCGTTAGAATTCGATTTCGTCGTCCCACCTCCGCACAGTTGAGTAGGGCTGTAAAAGATGATGAAATCAGCGTAGTAGAGCCCACTCAGCCACTGCGTCTTGCTCGACAATCCAAAGACAATTGAGAGGCTAGGACTTTTGTCCCAGCCTCTTTATATATTTTATTTCTTTTCGATATGATCTGCTAGCTCTTCTTGGGCTTTTTTATTTGATTCTTCTTTTTCTTTTTCCCATTTTTCCAATGCTTTTTGATAATCAGCTACTGTCAGAACTTTATCTTGAAGCTCCATTCCCTTAAATACATAGACATCACCCTTGATACCTACATAAGAGTAGGCTTTGGTAAATGGTACAACCTTTTGAACCATTGGTGAAGCACCTGCAGAAATAGATGGGATCACAATAGAACTATCTGTTAACCAAGCCTGCGCTGCTGCATACTTCGTATAGCGAGCATTGGTATCTTGCTTTTCTGCATCTGCCTGATCCAAAAGCGCTTTGTAGTCCGTTAAACCAACCTTAGAAGCAAGATCTTGGTTTTGACCTTTTGTCAGACCAATATTGTCCAAGATATCCCCTGTCTCTGGGTTAAAGATATTCAGATAAGTCACTGGGTCTTGGTAGTCTGCTGACCAACCAGACATATTGAGGTCATAGTCCTTTTGAGCAGCTGTTTCTGCAAAGTAAGTAGAGTTATCAAAATCGTCTGATGACATTTGATGCACGTCAATCACAACGTTTTCTTGGCCTAGAGCTGCCTCAACAGATTGTTTGAAGGAGTTGGTCCGCTGCACCATGATTTTATCAGTTTGGTCAACTGGTACATCTAGATGAATTGGGAATTCAACTCCCTGTGCTTGCAAAGCTTCTTTAGCTTTAGCAAATTCTGCCTTGGCCTTTTCTGGGTTGTAGATGCTATCTTGGGCATCAGCTAATTTGACACCTTGCCATTCATCTCCATAAGAAGCTAACTGTGATTCAACGATATCTGAGAAGTCCTTGCCATCTACTTGCACAAAACTAGGAGGTACAAGCAGGCTTCTGATGATCTTCGTTGCTCCTTCATTACCATTCATCTGGGCACCAAAGGATTTACGGTCAAAAGCAAAGTTGATTGCTTGGCGGAAGTCCTTATTTTGAATTGCTTCTTTGCTGGCAGCTTTTTGGGCATCTGTCTTAGAAGTGTGGCTATAAGCCTGACGATTCAAGTTAAAGGCATAGAAATAGCTAGTTGAGTTTTGTGGAGTAAAGATGATGTTGTCTTTGTATTTCTTTTCTACTGATGCATAGTTTGAGCTAGTCGGATAGAGACGAGCTTGTGTGTAAGCACCATCAGTAAAGTTACGGATCAATGACTCCTGGTCAGAACCATCATAGTAAGTCAGCTTGACATCTTCGATCTTCACATTATCCTTGTCCCAATAGTTTTGGTTTTTAGAATATTCGATAACAGACTTAGAAGTAAATGACTTTAATACATATGGACCATTGTAGAGGATACCGGAAGGTTTCACGGTACCAAAGTCCTTGCCTTCTTTCTTCAGAAATTCTTCGTTAATTGGGAAGAGAATGCCCATCGTTGTCTTAGAATTCCAGTAGCTTTCTGGCTGATTCAGGGTGTATTGGACTGTATAGTCATCGATTGCCTTGACACCGACAGTAGAGAAATCATTGCTTTCCCCTTTGATATAAGCATCTAATCCCTTGATAGAGTTTTGCACGATTGGTAATGCTTCTGATTTTTCATCTGCAGCGTGCTTGAGCCCTGTTACAAAGTCTTGTGCCTTGACAGCAGCATATTCTTCACCTTCTGCTGTGTACCATTTAGCATCCTTACGCAACTTATAAGTATAAGTTAGGCCATCTTTAGACACAGTCCAGTCTTCAGCCAATGAAGGGATAAGATTCCCATATTGATCATTTTCTAAAAGACCGTCGACCAAATTGGCAATAACGTCAGAAGTGGAGGAACGATTGGAATTTACATAATCCAATGTATCTGGATCTGTATTATAGACATAAGAATATGTCTTTGCCGAGCTGGTGCTTGGCTTGCCACAAGCAGCTAAGAATAGCGCTGATGCTGCAACCAAACCAGTAATAGCCAACCATTTAGATTTTTTCATGAGCAAATCTCCTTCTTTAGATTATGTATTATTATACATCATTTCTAGACAAATACAAGTCTTATTTTAGAAAAATTTAAATTTCTATGCATTTTTCTTATTCTTATTGAAACAAAATATAGGAAAATTTCTATGCATTTTCATATATTTTCATAAAAATACAAAAAATATTATAAATAATAACCTGTTCAATATTTTACAAGGATTCTTGAATAGGATTATCAAAATATCGGCTTTTTTATGTTACAATAGATTTATTACTAATCTAGGGGAAAGAAATGAAAAAATTTTTTGTATTCCTACTGCTATTCTTTGGTCTGATTGCCAAGCCTGTTCTAGCAGATGACTATGAAATTGCCGCTAAAAGCGCCATTGCTGTCGATGCAAACTCAGGAAAAATCCTCTATGAAAAGGAGGCTACAAGCCCACTAGAAGTCGGTGCTATTACTAACATCCTGACTGCTTATCTGGTTTACGAGGCCATTGCTGATGGTAAATTGAGCCTAGAAACTGAGGTTGATATCTCTGATTATGCTTACCAGCTGACAGTAAATCCCTCTATTGCGAACCTGCCTCTGGAAGCGAGACGCTACAAGGTAAAGGACTTACTGAATGCCTCTCTTTTGGCCAGTGCCAACAGCGCCACTATCGCTCTGGCAGAAAAAGTTGCTGGAAGTGAAGAAAATTTTGTCAAAATGATGAAAGCCAAACTCAAGGAATGGAATATTTCTGATGCAACCATTGTAAATGCTACTGGTACAGATATTCGTTTACTAGATGGTTCGCTAGAAACTACCAATACCGAAGAGGAGTCCGCAGAGAATTCTAAAAGCAAGAAAAAACAAGAGACTGTCAATAAGTTCAGTGCTTATGATATAGCTGTGATTGCCTCACATCTGATTGATGACTACCCAGAAGTCCTTAGCATCACTTCCAAATCTCATGTAAATTTTGCAGGAATCCAACTAGAAAATCCCAACTTAATGTTGGAAGGTTCTCCTAGTTTTCGGACGGGAGTGAAGGGTTTGAAGACAGGAGGATCTGAGCAGAATGGTGTTTCATTTGTAGGTGTAACAAGCGAAAAAGGAATGCGATTGATTACAGTCGTTTTAGGGGTCGCACAGGAAGATAACGACCCTAATACCCGTTTTGGCGTTACATCTAGCCTAATGACCTACGTTACACAAAATTTCTCTCCGACGGTCTTGGTCAAGAAAGGCGAACGATATAATGACTCACAAGTAGCCATTAGAGACAGCCAAGAGGATAAGGTCGCTGCAGTTGCCAGTGAGGACTTGGTAATCTTAGAAAGGATAGCCAATCAGGCTGAACATAAAGTCACCTTTACTCCAAGCCCGCAGGAGCTGCAGGCCCCTTTGAAAAAGGGTAGTGTAGTGGGCACCCTCACTTATACAGATTCTGAACCGATCGGCCAGGGCTACATTGAAAATAAGAAAACTTCTATTTCTATGGTCACAGAAAAAAAGGTTGAAAAAGCGATCATTTTCAAAGTCTGGTGGAACGATTTCATCCGCTTTGTCAATGAGAAGTTATAAAAGAAATACCGCGAATCAATTGATTCGCGGTTATTTGTATGGTTTGTAAACGTTTAACGTAATCAAAAAAAGTTCTTTGAGGATTAACTCGCAATCGAGTATTCTGCTACTGTTTAACAGGTACTCTGAATCTTTTAAACACTTTGCTTAAGCAAAGATTTATTCACAATTAAAAAGAGGCCAACGCCTCTTTTTATCCAACAGACCCTTCCATTTCATAGCTGATGAGACGGTTCAGCTCAACAGCATATTCCATAGGCAGTTCTTTGGTAAAAGGCTCGACAAAGCCCATGACAATCATTTCGGTAGCTTCGGATTCGGACAAGCCACGGCTCATGAGATAGTAGAGCTGCTCTTCTGAAATCTTAGAAACTTTAGCTTCATGCTCCAAAGCCACTTGCGAGTTGTGTATTTCATTAAATGGAATAGTGTCTGATGCAGACAAATCGTCCATGATAATAGTATCACACTCGATATGGCTGACAGATTTCTTAGAATTGCGAGCAAAAGTCACTTGTCCGCGGTAGTCTACCTTACCTCCGCCCTTGGAAATGGACTTGGAAACAATAGACGAGCTAGTGTGTGGCGCATTGTGGATCATCTTAGCCCCTGTATCCTGATGCTGACCAGCATTGGCAAATGCGATAGAAAGCATGGTACCACGCGCTCCTTCTCCGTCCAGATAAACAGATGGGTACTTCATGGTTGTTTTGGCACCCAAATTTCCATCGATCCACTCAACCGTCGCATCTTTCATAGCCCGCGCTCGTTTAGTTACAAGGTTGTAGACATTATCTGACCAGTTTTGAATGGTCGTATAGCGCATATAGGCACCGTCAAGGGCAAAAATTTCAACAATGGCCGCATGCAAGCTGTTACTTGAATAAGTAGGCGCTGTACACCCTTCTACGTAGTGAACACTTGCTCCCTCGTCAACGATAATCAAGGTCCGCTCAAACTGACCGGAATTTTCATTGTTGATACGGAAGTAGGTTTGAAGTGGAATGTCTACCTTAACACCTTTTGGCACATAGATAAAGGTACCACCAGACCAGACGGCGGAGTTAAGGGCAGCCAACTTGTTGTCTGTTGGCGGAACCAACTTAGCAAAATACTGCTTGAAGAGCTCTGGGTATTCCTTAAGAGCTGAGTCAGTATCTGTAAAGACGATTCCTAGCTTTTGGAACTCTTCCTTCATATTGTGGTAGACCACTTCGGACTCATACTGGGCAGCTGCACCAGCAAGGTAAGCTCGCTCCGCTTCTGGGATCCCAATCCGCTCAAAGGTTTCCTTGATCTTCTCAGGCACTTCATCCCAGCTTCTAGCAGGCTTATCAGAAGCCTTTTGGTAATAAATCAAGTCATCAAAATTAATTTCTGACAAATCTGGACCCCAAGTCTGCATCGGCATTTTCTTGAAAACCTCGTAGGACTTAAGGCGGAAATCCAACATCCACTCCGGTTCACCCTTGGCTGCAGAAAGCTCACGAATAACCGCTTCATTCAACCCTTTCCCTGTCGAGAGAACAGGCTCAACATCGTCATGGAAACCAAACTTATACTCACCTAGATCAATCGGTTTTGGTTCTACTCTTTCTTCTGACATAATTTCCTTTCACATTCTTACTTTTTATCTTCTTCAATTGCTCGCTTGAGGGCATTCCAGCCCAAGGTCGCACACTTAATCCGCTGCGGGAATTTGGCAACGCCTGCTAAAAAGGCGCCATCGCCCAATTCTTTCTGGCGACTGTCTTCTTGGCCCTGAACCATCTGTGAGAAAACTTCTGCCAATTCCAGCGCCTGCTTTTTTGTCTTGCCCAGAACCGCATCCGTCATCATACTGGCCGAAGCCGTTGAGATAGTACAGCCTGAATTAACAAATGCAATATCTTCAATCTGATTTTCAGCATTAAACTTCACAGACAGACTAATGACATCGCCACAGGTCGGGTTATTGAGAACTACTTGCTCCACATCTTCCAACTTACCATGATGATGGGGGTGAGCTGAGTGGTCGGTCACAACCGCCTTGTAAAGACTGTCTAACTTAGAAAGCGCCATTGAAAAACTCCTTTGTCTTTTCTAAAGCATCCACCAGCTTGTCGCAATCCGCATAGGTATTGTAGATGTAAAAGCTGGCCCGCACAGTCGCTGGCACCTGCAGATAGGTAAGCAGAGGCTGGGCACAATGGTGACCCGCCCGAACAGCCACTCCCTCATAGTCTAGAGCCGTCGCAACATCATGCGGATGGAGACCAACCAGATTGAAGGCAATCACGCCTGAGCGCTGGGCCAAATCCTGAGAACCATAAATGGTCAAGCCTTCCACCGCCTGCAACTTAGGAAATACGTAGGCAATCAGGTCCTGCTCATGCTGAGCAATGGCTTCCATGTCCAAGTCTTCCAAATAATCAATGGCCGCTGCAAGACCGATTGCTCCTGCCATATTTGGCGTTCCGGCCTCAAACTTCCAAGGAAGCTCCTTCCAAGTCGCCTCCTGCTCATAGACGAAATCAATCATTTCGCCGCCGAACTCAACTGGCGACATCTCTTCTAGCAGCTCTTCCTTTCCATAGAGAACCCCAATGCCGGTAGGCCCAGCCATCTTATGCCCCGAAAAGGCGAAGAAGTCCACATCCAAATCCTGTACATCAATCTTCATATGCGGAATGGATTGAGCCCCATCTACCACCAAAATTGCTCCTTGCTGATGAACCAATTGGGCAATCTCCTTGATGGGATTGATGACACCGAGGACATTGGAAGCATGAGCCAGAGAGACAAACTTTGTCCGCTCACTGAGCTTAGCACGGAAATCCTCCATATCCAGAGCACCGTCCTTGAGATAGACATAGACCAGCTTGGCTCCAGTCTTCCTACATGCTTCCTGCCAGGGAATGACATTAGAATGGTGCTCCATGATAGAAATCATCACTTCATCACCAGGCTGCAGTCGTTCAGCCGCAAACTGAGACACCCAATTGAGACTCGTCGTAGTTCCTCGTGTAAAGAGAACTTCACTGCTAGAAGCTGCATTGATAAAAGAGCGAACTCTTTCTCTGGCTGCTTCATAGGCCGCTGTCGCTCGCTCGGCTAGCGTATGCACACCGCGGTGGACATTGGCATTGTCTCTAAGATAGTAGTTTTCAATAGCCGCTAGCACCTGCTTGGGTTTCTGGGTTGTCGCCGCATTGTCCAAATAAACCAAAGGCTCATCATTGACAATTTGGTCCAAAATGGGAAAATCTTGCTTGATTGCTTCTGCATTAAATCCAGACATGAAGACTCCTATCTACTTATACGGGACAAGGCCCAGCTTTTTATCTTTTTGCGAGAATAATATCGATATTTTCAATCATTTCATCACGGACTTCCTTAACAGGGATTTCTACAATCACTGAGCCCAAGAAGCCACGTACGACCAAGCGTTCTGCCGTCGCCTTATCAAGACCCCGACTCATGAGGTAATACATATCTTCTGGATCCACCTGACCGATAGAAGCTGCGTGACCAGCTGTCACATCGTTTTCATCAATCAAGAGGATTGGATTAGCATCTGAGCGTGCTTGGTCAGACAGCATGAGAACCCGGCTTTCCTGCTGAGCGTCTGCACCCTTAGCACCCTTAATAATATGGCCGATACCATTGAAGGTCAAGGTTCCTTTTTCCAGGATAACCCCGTGCTGCAGGATATTTCCGATAGAGTTGCAGCCATAATTAGTTACGCGGGTGTCAATTCCCTGAACCTGTTTGCCACTCGAGAGCGCCACTACTTTCATATCCGCATGGCTTCCCTTACCATAGAGATCGCTGTCAAAGTCAGCCACGACATTGCCTTCGTTCATAACACCGATAGCCCAGTCAATCATGGCATCATTGTCCAGCTTACCGCGACGGCTGATATAAGCCGTTACATTTTCGCCCAAACGATCAATAGCTGAAAACTTAATCTGAGCTCCAGCCTGGGCAATGACTTCAACAGTGATATTGGCAGTTGCAGGAACAGATCCCTCACCGTAAGTTTCCAAACGTTCCAAGTAGTTAACCTTGGAATGCTTGCCTGCGATAATCAAAATATGCTTGTTAAAAGGAACATCGCTTTCGCTGTCCTGATAAAAAATTCCTTCAATCGGCTGGTCAATCTCAACATTGTCCGGCACATAAAGCACCGCACCACTGTTGAAGTAGGCCGTATGGTAAGCCGCCAATTTGTCCTCGTCATACTTGACTGCGGACATGAAATGCTTCTCCACCAGCTCTGGAATTTCTTCCAAAGCAGAGTGGAAATCAGTGAAGACCACACCTTGCTCTGCCAAATCAGCTGGCAGCTGCTCAAGGACAGTTTGGGTTCCCATTTGGATGAATTTGAGATTGTCTCCAAGAGCCATGAAATCCGGCACATTGATCAAAGGCTCGCTATCAGAAATTCGTCCGTCTCCCAGATTCCAGCGGTGAAACTTGACCCGCTCAATAACTGGCAAGTCTAGCTGATCAATCTTGTCAAAAGCCTTTTGACGAAGATCAGCCAACCATGCTGGTTCTGCATGAAGCTGTGAAAATTCTTGAATCAATTCTTTTGTCATGTCATTCTCCTATCTTTTATCAAAGTCAAAAGAATGTTTGACTAGACTTCTTCAGTATAGTTGAAGCCCAACTCTTCAGCCAATTTGGCATAGCCTTCTTTTTCCAAGCGAACTGCCAATTCTGGACCGCCAGAAAGAACAACTTTCCCCTCCATCATGACATGAACTACGTCTGGAGTGATATAGTTGAGCAGGCGTTGGTAGTGGGTGATGATCATAGCACCAAAGCCCTCTCCACGCATAGCATTGACACCTTTAGAAACGACCTTAAGAGCGTCGATATCCAGACCTGAGTCAATCTCGTCTAAGAGCGCAAAAGTTGGCTCTAGCATAAGCAACTGCAGGATTTCATTGCGTTTTTTCTCACCACCTGAGAAACCTTCATTGAGGTAGCGCTCAGCCATCTCTTCTTTCATGTTGAGCAGTTCCATCTTTTCATCCAGTTTAGTAATGAAGTCACGGACAGAGATTTTTTCATCGTCTTCCTTGCCAGCATTCATGGCCGCACGGAGAAACTCTGCATTAGTAATACCAGGAATTTCACTAGGATACTGCATCGCAAGGAAGAGTCCCATACGAGCACGCTCGTCTACTTCCAGCTCCAAGATATTAACCCCATCAAAAAGCACCTCTCCTTGAGTTACTTCGTAGTTAGGATTTCCCATAATGGCTGCAGACAAGGTAGATTTCCCTGTTCCATTTGGCCCCATGATGGCTGCAACCTCTCCCGTTTTCAGAGTAAGATTTACCCCTTTGAGAATTTTTTTCCCTTCAATTTCAACATGAAGATCTTTGATTTCTAAGACAGACATTTCTTTTTCCTTTCTTTACTTAGCTGATTTACATACTTTAGTATACCAAAAAAAAGCCCAAAAGGCTTTTATTTTGTTTAGAACTATTCTTGTTTGTGTTTCTTTTGGTATCTTTTCTCTCGGACTTCTTCTCTATAAGAGGAGTTTCCGATAAAACGCAAAATATTGAGCAAGGGCGTCCTTTGTGGACCCAGAACCCCTATTAGTTCTACCAAGAGTTCTACTCCCAGCAGAAGACCAATTACGAGGAGGAGGCCGCCAATGCGAGTCGATACATTTAGCAGGAGGGAAATCATAGAGAAAATCATCGAAATCCCATAGATAACTAGAACTGTTCCCCGATGTGTCAATCCTAAGGACAAGAGCCTATGATGAAGGTGGTGACGGTCAGGCTGGTAAAATTTCTGACCTGACAAAGTCCGACGAACGATTGCTAAAAAAGTATCGGTAATTGGCACACCCAAGATAATCATAGGTGTGACAATCGCTACTGCCGTTGCATTCTTCAAGCCTTGTAGAGACAGGACTGAAATCATAAAGCCGATGAAAAGAGCCCCCGTATCCCCGCCATATATAATGGCTGGATGATAATTGTAAGGAAAGAAGCCAGCAATAGAGGCCACTAAAACCAAGATGGTCAGGGTCAGGAATAAATTATGACCCGGTAAGAAAAAGTAGGAAACAATGCCCATAGTCAGCAAGGAAATAATGGAGACCCCGCTAACAAGGCCGTCTAAACCATCCATGAGATTGACCGCATTGGTAATGGAGACAATCCAGAGAATGGTCAAAATAAAAGATAGCCAAGGTGGGAAAAAGAGATGGGGACCACCAAAAGGAATCTTAAAGTCATCCAAACGGAAATCCGTCAGCCACCAAATCAGGCAGGCAGCCAGCACAATCCCCCCTAATTTCATCAGAGGACTTAATTCTTTAATATCATCGATAAGCCCTGTCAGGGCAACAATCAAGCCCCCCAACACAACCGGCCAAATATAGTCAAAATAAGTCTGTTCAAAAAAAGTGACGCCAACAATCTGCGGCATGAAGACCAAAGTTGCCAAGGTAAAAGCCGTCACAACTGCCAGACCGCCTGCACTCGGCATGGGCTTCTTATTGATTCGTCGAGCATTAGGATAGTCGACTGCATCCATTTTAAAAGCCAAGAGCCGAACGAGAGGAGTCAGCAAAACTCCGACAAAAAATGTCGCTAACAGCACCAAAATGAACTTCAATGGAAAAGCAATCATACGCATTCAACTTTCTGCAACTGTTGGATGGCTTCTGTCACCAAAAGCAGACGCCCATGTTCTTGTAGGACAGCACGAGTAATATCTGTATCCTCAGCAAACTCACGCATTTTAGCCAGTAACCAAGCTGGATAAAGAGCAGGTTGCTCTTCCAAATCTACCAAAATAGTCAGGTAGTAGGCAGAGTCATATTTATAAAGTTCTGATAGGTCTATTGGGTAGTCAACCGTTTTGGCGAAAGAAACTGCACTCTGCAAATTAGTAAATGACAAAATATAGTAGACATAACGGTCTAGATTTTCTTCCCTATCTTCTGAAGAATCTACAGAGGCCTCCTGATCAGCCTCTGCTGCTTCTAAAGATTTGACTGCCTCAAGGTCATCCTTACTCTTTTCAAAGATATTTTTCTCTAAAGTCTTTAAGAACTCATCTGGCGACATCTGGCTGAGCTCATCCATATCCGGTAGATTGCCCAAATCTTCAAAATTCAAATTCTTATCAATCTTGGATCTCGTCACAAAGACATCCAACTTGTCTGGCTTAGGCGTCACTCGAAAGCTTAGCATGCCACTGTCCAAGAAGCTTTCCGGCATTTCCAACTCATCCAAAATAGTATAGAAAAATTCTTCTGTTTTTTCTTGGGGCACTAGGAAATCCGCGATTTCCATTCCGTGTTCTTCTAGATCTTCCAACTGGATGGTGATTTTAATCGTCGAATCATTAATCTGTTTCACTTCCATCTCATCAACCTCATACTTTCATAGTCTTTCTATTATACTAAAATTCTAAACTTATTTCAAAAAAATAACTGGCCAAATAAGAAAAGGCTGGGAAAATTTCCCAAGCCTTGATCAGCCAATAATGACCTTAATCAGACCGTAAACCAACAGCAAAACTCCGAGTCCGATCCGATATTTACCAAAGATTGTAAAGTCATGGTTCTTGACATAGTCTGTCAGGAAGCGAATCACATAAAGACTGACCCCGAAAGCCACTCCCATAGCTACCAACAAAAGGAATAATTGGTCGAAGCCTAAAGAATTGCCCTTAATGATAAATTTCAGGATTTTCAGCCCACTTGCGCCAAACATGATTGGAATACCCAAGTAGAAAGTAAACTCTGTTACAACAGATCGGCTGACACCATTCAAGAGACCACCGACAATGGTCGCACCTGAACGGCTAGTTCCTGGAAAGAGGGACAAGACTTGGAAAAGACCGATATAAAGGGCTGTTTGATAAGGAAGTCTACTCAATTCTGTAACAGTCGGCTCCACCTGCTCTCGTTTTTCCAGATAGATAAAGGCAACCCCGTAGATAATCAGCATGATTGCGACGGATACCAGATTATAAAAATGCGCTTCAAACCAGTCGTCTAGGAAGAGGCCGATGATTGCGGCTGGCAAAGCAGCAACGACTACCTTAGCCCAGAGCTGCCAGGTCAGCTGAATTTGACGAGCTGTTTTTCCTTGTTTAAAAGGATTGAGCTTATCAAAATAAATCACCACAACCGCCAAGATAGCTCCCAGCTGAATGACAACATTGAACATTTCCATGAAGGCTGGATTTTCATTTTTATACTTGATAAAATCTTGAATCAGAATCAAGTGGCCAGTACTCGAAATGGGTAGCCACTCTGTAATTCCTTCAACAATTCCATAAATAATGGACTTTAAAATTTCAATAATAAACATAGATAACTCCTAAAACAACTTTAACATTTATTATACCACATATTGGAGGAGAGGAAAAGCTTTCTCAAGGGCTTTAGCAAGGTTTTTATCAAAAGGCTCCGCCCCCGCCGCCTCCACCGCCACCAGAGAAGCCACCTCCTGCTCCGCCTCCTGATGAAACCGAGAAATGGCTGGCCGTCGAAGCAATGTGGCCATAATTTGAAAAACTATGGGAACTTGCGTAGAAAATAGGATGAAGATTGTATTGTATATAAGTATTCATAGACGCGTTTTCCAAGGAAATCTGACGCAGCTTCATGACCCGACTAACACGATCTGCATAGCCAAATAGGGTAGCATAGACCAAAAGCCGGTTCCACAGGACAATGCCCTCCACCTCGGTATCGTATAGGCGAGCGATGTAGCGTAGCATATTCGCAAAGCTATTCCAGAGATAGAAATCATGGGCTCCCTCATCGCTCAGGACACCATCCCGCTGATATAACTGTAAGGCTCTGCCCAGCAGAACGGTCAACACCGAAGCGACAGCTGCAAGCGGAAGATAGGACCAAATAAAACCGTCTAGCTTGATCAAATAGACAAAAAATGTCAAGAGAGACAAGACGAAAGCAAGGAAACTTGCCATTAGAGCCAACCACAAGAGAAGCTTTTCTCCTCGTTTCAAAGGACGGTAGTGATCCAGCAAGTTCTGCTCCTGAATCTCCCTTAGCACTTGTTCAGATAAGATGTTTAAATTAGTTGAAAAGCGATTTTTGATCCGATTTCCAATTTGGCGGATTCGTGCCTCATCTGCTGATTTTTTATTTTTATAAAGGTCTTCTGAAATCTGATAAGATTCAAACAAGTCTGCTACAGCTGCTTGTTTATGGTCGCCAAATGCCATCTGTAGGAATTTCCGTTCAAAGTCTGACAAACCTTTTTTAGGAATTGGTTTCAGGATTGGCTTGTCGGCAGTTCCTAAAAGCTCGATATAGCCCCGATCCATCAAGTCCAGCAAGGTCGCCTGTACCAAATTTTCAAATTTCAAATGCGCTCGTCCACCACTGGTCGGATCGACTTCTCTCATATCCACAGCAAAGATATTAGCCGCTACAATGAGAGGGGCCAGATCTTGCGGAGCTTCATAGAGGCGAGCGTCTTTAGGAAAAGATTGGCTAGGGCGAATCTTAATCCGAAAAATCAGATAAAATATCCCCGAAAGCACCAGCAAGAACAAGGCCAAAAGAGGCAGATAGACTTCTCCCAAGCGATGATAAAACTGGCTCTTAGCTACAATCTCTTTCTCAACTGCTTGAAAAGTCTGTAGATAGTCGGTTGCTTTTGGATCCTCTGCTGCCTGATGCAAGGCCTGTCGATGCCAATATCCATGCAGTTCGACCTTCTTCCTGCTAGGTAAATGAGATAGCTGTATCCGATAATCCGCACGATTTCTATCTATAGTGGCCGATTGGCCAAAATAACCTGTATGAACATACATGTCCGTTAAGGTCCAAGTTCCCAGACCCCAAACCTTAATCGTCACATTTTGCAGTTCCTCTTCCCAATCACTGATCGGTGTCCATTTGAGCTCTGCTATATCTTTATGGAGGAAAAGAAGATTGGTCAAGTTCCATGTGACTGTTACTTTGACCGTGTCCCCCTCTTTACCTGCATTGTAAATCTTGACTTCGTAGCCATCTCCCAAATCTGTGACTCGTGGCTCAAAGTCATATTTTACGACTCCATTCGTTTTCACGGAGACTTTTGGGTCTGAATCAATAGCAAAGCCTTCTGGCATCTTTCCTGCCGATCCTAAAGAGACCATCTGGCCATTGTAATCATCATCAAAATGATAGGTCACCTCTTCTGTATAGGTGGCTGTATTATCGGCGTGGATCTCCAAATTTCCTTGATATGACTGGATTTGATAGTCTAAAGCTGACACTGTCCCAGCAAAAAATAAACTCAAAAAAAGAATAAAAATCCCTGACAAGTACCTTTTCATAAACCAAAGTCCTTTTCTAAATCTTTATTCTATTATAGCATTTTTCTCAAGTAAGGGCTTACCAGGATTGAAAAGTCGAATATTTTTCGGTAGAATAGAAAGAACTATTTTAGAAGGACTAGGAGAGAATATGAAAAAATTCATTTTAACCTTATTGACAGCCCTCCTCGTCTGTCTGGGGACCTTTACCGTAGCTCAGGCGGATGATTATCTTAGAATTGGGATGGAAGCGGCCTATGCCCCCTTCAACTGGACCCAAGATGATGATTCAAATGGTGCTGTTAAAATCGAAGGAACAAATCAGTACGCCAATGGATATGATGTCCAAGTTGCCAAGAAGATTGCTCAGGAAATGGGCAAGGAACCTCTAGTTGTAAAAACCTCTTGGAACGGACTGATTCCAGCCTTGACATCTGGTAAAATCGATATGATTATCGCTGGTATGAGCCCAACAGCCGAACGGAAAAAAGAAATCGCCTTTTCTAGCAGCTACTACACCAGTGAGCCTGTTATGTTGGTTCGAAAAGACGGCAACTACGCCAATGCCAAGACCCTCAAGGACTTTAAAGATGCTAAAATCACCTCTCAGCAAGGTGTCTATCTTTACAATCTGATTTCTCAACTGCCAGGTGCCAAGCAAGAAACGGCCATGGGAGATTTCGCCCAAATGCGTCAAGCTCTAGAATCTGGTGTTATTGACGGTTACATTTCTGAACGTCCCGAAGCTCTGACAGCTGAAGCTGCTAACTCTAAGTTCAAAATGATTCAATTCAAAGAGGGCTTTGAAGTTGGCGAAGAGGATGCTTCCATCGCCGTCGGCATGCGTAAAGACGACAGCCGAATCGAGCAAGCTAATGCAGCTATCGCTAAACTCTCAACGGATGACCAAACGCAACTGATGGATCAAATGATTAAAAATCAGCCTGTAGATACTGACACCGACGATGCAGAAGATACATTCTTCAACAAAGTTTTTAAGATTTGGAAGGAAAATTGGCCACAATTTTTACGCGGAGCTGGTTTGACCTTGCTCATTTCCATTACAGGGACAATCGCTGGCCTCCTCATCGGTTTGCTGATTGGGGTTTATCGGACAGCACCGATTTCAAAAAACAAGGCTTTAGCCTTCCTACAAAAACTATTCGGTTGGTTCCTCAATGTTTACATTGAAATTTTCCGTGGTACTCCTATGATTGTACAATCCATGGTTATCTACTATGGAACGGCCCAGGCTTTTGGCATTTCGATTGACCGGACAGCTGCAGCCATCTTTATCGTTTCTATCAATACTGGTGCTTACATGAGTGAAATTGTCCGCGGTGGTATCTTTGCCGTTGACAAGGGACAATTCGAAGCAGCTACTGCGCTCGGAATGACCCACGGCCAAACCATGCGCAAGGTCGTCCTGCCACAGGTGGTCCGCAACATTCTACCTGCAACGGGGAATGAATTTGTCATCAATATCAAGGACACATCTGTCCTGAATGTTATCTCCGTGGTGGAGCTCTACTTCTCAGGAAATACCATTGCAACTCAGACCTATCAGTATTTCCAAACCTTCACCATTATCGCAGTCATTTACTTCGTCTTGACCTTTACTATCACTCGAATCCTACGTTTCATCGAGCGGAAGTTTGACACAGATCATTACACAACAGGTGCCAATCAAATGCAGACGGGAGAATTGAAACAATGACCGAAACAATTTTAGAAATTAAAAATCTCAAAAAATCTTATGGGGAGAATCAAGTCTTAAAAGACATTTCTCTGACTGTCCACAAGGGCGAAGTTATCTCCATTATCGGAAGTTCAGGTAGCGGAAAATCAACCTTTCTCCGCTCCATCAACCTCCTAGAAACACCTACTGCTGGCGAAATTCTCTACCGCGGCAAAAATGTCTTGGACGAAAACTACGACCTGACTCACTACCGCGAAAAATTGGGCATGGTCTTTCAAAGTTTTAATCTTTTTGAAAATCTCAATGTGCTGGAAAACACCATCGTAGCTCAGACAACCGTGCTCAAAAGAGAGCGCGCTGAAGCAGAAAAGATTGCCAAAGAAAATCTGGAAAAGGTAGGTATGGGTGAGCCCTACTGGCAAGCCAAGCCTAAACAACTTTCAGGTGGACAAAAACAGCGGGTTGCTATTGCGCGTGCGCTTTCTATGAACCCTGATGCCATCCTTTTCGATGAACCAACTTCAGCTCTTGACCCAGAAATGGTTGGCGAAGTCCTGAAAATCATGAAGGAATTGGCTAAAGAAGGCCTGACTATGATTGTCGTGACCCACGAAATGGAATTTGCCCGCGATGTTTCTAGCCGTGTTATCTTTATGGATAAGGGCGTCATCGCAGAAGAAGGCACTCCACAAGAATTCTTTACCGATCCTAAAGAAGAACGAACCAAGGAATTCCTACATCGCTTCTTGAAATAAACAACCAATCAAACAAACAAGACGGAAAAAGATACATCCGCCTTGTTTTTTTATTCGCAAAATAAAAAAGCGGGTTTCCCCACTTTTTGAAGATTAGTCTTCAAACTTTTCATGATTCTTATCGTAGAAATCAATCAAGCCAAGAGCTGTTTCAAAAGAAATATTCTTTACTTTTGCACGTCCTTGAGCAAGAGCAATAATTGACATTTCACGCGCGTTTGTTTCTTTACTAATACGGTAACCTGTAATTTTTTTGTCACGAACCCATCCAACGACTGACTCTACTTTTTCAAAATTTGATTTAGCCATTTCTTACTCCTCTCTAACTTATTTCGAATACTAATATAATGGTTTTTATACAGTTTGTCAACTTAGAAAAACCAAAACAAACAAATTAAATAATTCTGAATATTCTATATTTATTTAGCTTTGAGGGCTGAAAGGATCTGGGTGCGAATACTCTCCACTCCATCAGGATTTGCTGGAAGGAAGATCGTGTTATTTCCTTGCTTATCTGCAAAATTATTCAAGGTATCTAGATATTGGTTGGTCAAGAGGATGGACATAATTTGTTCTTCTGTCAACTCAACATTGGCGCCTTTGAGCTCCTTAATTGAGTCTGCTAAGCCGTCTACGATTGCCTTCCGCTGCTCTGCAATACCGACCCCATGAAGACGGTCTTTCTCAGCCTCGGCTTCTGCAGCAGTTACAATTTTAATCTTATCTGCTTCTGCCAATTCCTGAGCTGCCACGCGCTTGCGCTGAGCCGCGTTGATTTCGTTCATGGACTGTTTAACTTCTGCATCTGGCTCAACCTTGGTAATCAAGGTCTTGACAATGATGTAGCCATAAGTAGACATTTCTTCAGCTACCTGCTTTTGAACTTCTAGGGCGATCTCATCTTTCTTTTCAAAGAGCTCGTCCAAGGTCAGCTTAGGAACAGAGGAACGCAAAGCATCTTCGATGTAGGACTTAATCTGCGCTTCTGGCCGCATGAGTTTATAGTAAGCATCTGTCACATTGTGTTCATTTACCCGATACTGGGTCGCAACATTCATGGTCACAAAGACATTATCCTGAGTCTTGGTCTCAACAATAATGTCGCTTTGTAGCAAACGCAACTGAACACGAGCAGCGATTTTGTCAATTCCCAAAGGCAAACGAACATTCATCCCACTTGTACTAGTCTTGTGGTAACGACCAAAACGCTCAATGATGGCAACAGATTGCTGGCGCACGACATAAAGCGAGCTAAATGCCAATAGAGCACAAAGAAGAAGAAAAATGAGAAAGAAGAAAAAGAAATTCAGCAACATAAGCGCATCTCCTTAATTTAATATAGTATATTCTAGCACAGTCCTCACTCACTTGCAATTAAAAAGTGGGGTTTTACTAAAATATTTTTAGGATCAGACTAACATGTTATAAAGCGTTTCATTTCCGTTTAGATTGATGAAGGAAGGATCAAAATGTTCGATTCGATTGATCAGGCCTGCATAGTCATGTTTATTGGCCAGAGCAATCCCAATCAGGACTGGTCCGGTTCCTTTGCTGGCTCGCTTGATGTATTCAAATCGAGTGATGTCATCATTTGGCCCTAAAATATCATTTACAAATTCACGTAAGGCACCAGGCCGCTGCGGGAAATTTACTACAAAATAATGCTTGATCCCATCATAAATGAGGGCACGCTCTTCCATTTCAGGCATACGGTTAATGTCATTATTTCCTCCCGAAATGATACAGCAGACAGTTTTTCCTTTGATATATTCTCGCAACACTTCCAAGGCCGCCACGCTAGCTGCACCAGCAGGCTCTGCGATGATTCCTTGTTTAGAATAAAGATCAATCAAGGTTTCTGAAATCAAGCCTTCATCAACCCCGATGAGGGTTTCAACATTCTTTTTCGTTGCTTCGTAAGTGGTCGCACCGACCTTCTGGACTGCGATACCGTCCGCAAATTTGTCAATTTCATTGAGTTTGACAGGACCGCCTGCTTCAAAAGCTGCTCTCATACTGCGGGCGCCATTGGCCTCTACCCCAATCACTTCAATTTGTGGCTGGCTTTCCTTAATGTAAGTGGATACTCCTGCGATGAGACCACCGCCTCCTACTGGTACCAAGACCAAGTCTAAATCGATGGACTCCCGAGCTGTATCTTCTAGGATTTCATAAGCAACCGTTCCCTGACCTGCTTGAACATGAGCATCATCAAAAGGATCGATGAAAGTCCGATTTTCCATCCGAGTGAATTCCATAGCCGCCCGAGCAGAAGCATCAAAAGTATCTCCTACTAGCTTAATCGTAACAAAATCGCCACCAAAGAAACGAACCTGTCCAATTTTTTGTTGAGGAGTTGTGATAGGCATAAAAATAGTCGCTGGGATTTTCATTTCATTACAGGTGTATGAGACACCCTGAGCGTGATTGCCCGCAGAAGCGCAGACAACCCCACGCTCTCGCTCTTCCTTGCTCAACTGTGAAATAGCATAATAGGCACCACGGATTTTGAAAGAACGGACACGTTGGGCATTTTCCTTTTTAAGATAAATCTTTGCCCCGTACTTCTCTGACAAGTAATGATCATAATCAAGCGGTGTATTGACAACAACATCTTTTAATACCTTATGAGCACGGACGATATCTTTTGCTGTTAACATTCCTTTTCCTTTCCAAATGAGGTAAACAAACTCAGCTGGGATACCAGCTGAGTTTTCCACACAATCTTAGTTGTAGATCTTGAAAGCATCGTCGTCATTTTTACCAACGAATGGCATTGCTTTACGCAATTCTGCACCGACTTTTTCAATTTCAAGGTTAGCTGCTTGTTCACGGTAAGCAGTGAGTTTTGGACGTCCAGCTTTATAGTCATTTACAAAGTCATTTGCAAATTTACCATTTTGGATATCTGCAAGAACTGCTTTCATGTTTTCTTTGACTTGCTCTGTAATCACACGTGGACCTGATACATAGTCACCATATTCAGCAGTGTTTGAAATAGATTGACGCATTTTCTTGAATCCACCTTCATAGATCAAGTCAACGATGAGTTTCATTTCGTGCAGCACTTCAAAGTAAGCCAATTCTGGAGCATAGCCTGCTTCTGTCAAGACTTCAAAACCTGCTTCGATAAGGGCAGTCAAACCACCACAAAGTACAGCCTGTTCACCAAACAAATCTTCTTCAGTTTCTTCTTTATAAGTTGTTTCAAGCAAACCAACACGAGCTGCACCAACACCTTTACACCAGTCCATAGCGATGTCTTTGGCATTTCCAGTAGCATCTTGATATACCGCGTAAAGAGCTGGAACACCGAAGCCTTCTTCAAAAGTACGTCGAACCAAGTGACCAGGACCTTTTGGTGCACACATGAAGACATCTACATCTGCAGGAACTTTGATAAATTCAAAGTGGATATTGAAACCATGAGCAAAGCCAACTGCGTTACCAGCTTCCAAGTTAGGAGCGATTTCTGTTTCGTAAAGTTCTTGTTGGATTTCATCTGGTGCCAAGATCATGATAACATCAGCCAATTTAGCTGCTTCTGCTACTGTGTATGTGTCGAAGCCATCTTCTTTAGCTTTGTCAAATGACTTACCAGAACGAACACCGATAATCACATCATGACCTGTATCACGCAAGTTTTGTGCATGAGCATGACCTTGTGAACCATAACCAATAACGGCGATCTTTTTACCGTCAAGTGCTGCTACTTTTACATCTTTTTCGTATTCCATTGTTACTGCCATAATGTTTACTCTCTTTTCTATTTTTATTGCCTGTTAGGCTGTTTTAACAAATTAAAGGTTGCGTTTAATCGCGGGTAAAACCAGTTGCTCCAGTCCGTGCGATATTGCGAATGCCGTAAGGACGGATGACTCGTAAGAGCGCTTCGCTCTTTTCTGCATCGCCCGTCATCTGGATAGTGATCGAGCTTGGCGCCACATCGACTACCGTTGCCCGGAAAGGCTGGATAATGGCCAAGATTTCTGCACGCTTAGCAACCGGTGCTGATACCTTGATCAAAATAACTTCTCGCTCTAGGTGAGGATGATCTGTAATATCTCGCACCCGAATCACATCAATCTGGCGATTAAGCTGCTTAATAATCTGCTCCACTTCATTGAGGGAATTTACATCAATGATAATGGTGATCCGAGAAACATTTTCATCCTCGGTCGCACCAACGGAGATACTTTCGATATTGACCTGACGTCTGGAAAGCACACCAGTGAAGCGATTCAGAACACCCGAACGATTCTGGAGTTTAGCTGTCAACATTCTACGCATGGAACTTCACCCCCAACATCTCATGATTGCTCTTGCCGGCCGGCACCATTGGAAGAACGTGCTCCTTGCGAGAAATATCTACCTCGATAAACATCGGTATATCTTCCTTTAGGACTTCCAAATCTTGAGCAATGGTCTCGGGATTATCAAATTTATAGGATTTGACACCATAAGCCTGAGCCATGAGCTGAAAATCTGGCAAACTGTCAAAGACTGACTCGGAGGTACGACCATCATAGAAGGCTTCCTGCCACTGGCGAACCATACCTAGCGAATGATTATTGAGCATGATGACCTTAATCGGAATCTTATAGATATTTAGGATGGCCATTTCTTGATTGGTCATCTGGTAGCCGCCGTCTCCAACGAAGAGAACCACTTCCTTATCAGGATTGGCAATCTTTGCTCCAATCGCTGCTGGAACACCAAAGCCCATGGTTCCAAGACCACCAGACGTAACTAACTGACGTTCGTTGCGATAAGGATAGTACTGGGCTGTCCACATTTGGTGCTGGCCAACATCCGTGACCACAATGGCGTCGCCCTTGGTCAACTCACCCACGCGCTCAATAACAGCCTGAGGTTGGACAACTCGTTCCTTCTTATCATAGGAGCGCACCCGCTCCTTGTCTCGTGTCACCTTTTCTATCCACTTACTGGTATTGTTGTGCACCTGTTCTTCTTCAAGCAACATTTGCAAAGCTTTCTTGGCATCTCCTACAATAGGAATATCCACGCTGATGATTTTACCGATCTCTGCTGGATCGATATCAATGTGGGCCACCTTAGCACTTTTAGCAAAGGTCTTAGGATTACCAGTCAGACGGTCATCAAAACGACAACCAATACTAATCATGAAGTCCGCTTCCGTCATCGCAATATTAGCCGCGAAAGAACCATGCATGCCACCCATACCTAAGAACAAAGGATGATCTGTCGCAATCGTTCCCTGTCCCAACAATGAGGTCACTACTGGAATCTGATACCGCTCCGCAAAAGCAACCATCTCCGCTGCTGCTCCTGCATAGCTAATACCGCCACCAGAAAGAAGAACAGGTTTCTTAGCCTTAGAAAGCTGTTTAAGAATCTTCTTAATTTGTAATTCATTAGGCTCAATTGTTGGTTGATAGCTTGGCAGATGCAACTGAGTGTCATAGATAAAGTCTGTATCCAGAGCTGAGACATCCTTTGGCAAATCAATAACGACTGGCCCTGGACGACCTGTGGTCGCAATATGAATAGCCTCCGTAATGATTCTTGGTATGTCTGCCGTCTCCCGTACCTGATAATTGTACTTAGTGATAGGAGTAGTAATACCGACAATGTCGGCTTCTTGAAAGGCATCCTTACCAATGCCTGGTGTCGCTACCTGCCCAGTAAAAACCAAAAGGGGAACACTGTCACTCATAGCGTCGGCGATCCCAGTAATGGCATTGGTTGCCCCCGGACCACTAGTTACAACGGCCACACCAATTTTCCCAGTAGACTTAGCGTAGCCTTCTGCTTCATGAACACACCCTTGCTCATGGCGACCAAGAATATGGCGGATACCTTTAAAGCTATAAATAGCATCATAGAGGGGCAAGACTGCACCACCAGGATAGCCAAAAATAGTATCAACACCAAGATTCTTCAAGGTTTCCAAGACCAGCTGCGAGCCGGACTTAGGAGTTTCTAATTGGATTCTTTCCATATTTCCCCTTTCATTTATTTACAATTTTCTAAAAATTCAAAAAGCTTTCTACTATGATAACATTTTTGAAAAAAATTGCAAGTATCGCGGATGTTTTTTTTCATTCTGATTGAAAAAGATAAGAAAATCCCGCTAAATCCGAATGTAGCGAGATAATTATTTTATATCCATCCTTGTTCTTGAGCAATCCGGACAGCTTCCGTACGATTGTCAGCTGCTAGCTTGGTCAGGATGGCCGACATATAGTTACGAATAGTTCCATTTGATAAATAGAGTTTTTCAGCAATTTCTTTATTAGAAAGCCCAGTTGCTGCTGCCTCTAAGACTAGAAGCTCCTGATGAGAGAGGGGATTTTTATGAGTCATCAGCACTTCCATAAGTTCAGGTGAGTATTCTTTCTGCCCAGCCAAGACCGTGTGAATAGTTTTCATCAGATCCGCAATGCTACGTTCCTTGAGTACATAGGCATCCACATCCGCCTTAACCGCTCGCTCAAAATAGCCTGGACGCTTAAAAGTTGTCACAATGATAACCTTGACAGTTGGCTGGTATTCCTTGATCCATTCTAGGACATCCAGCCCTGTCTGATAAGGCATTTCTACATCCAAGATAGCCACATCGACTGGATTGGTCTTAAGTAGCTCAATAGCTTCACGACCGTCTGCCGCTTGAGAAACACTAGCAACATCCGGCTGCAACTGCAAGAGCTGGCTAAGGGCATCCCGCAGCATACTCTGGTCTTCTGCTAATAATAACTTCATCGCTCGTCTCCTCTAATCCTATATGGCAAGCGCACGAGAATAATGGTTGGCTTGTGATTGCTGATGACCTCCACGCTACCATCAAGCCCCTCCAAGCGCTCACGTACCGAATGCAAGTCTTGGCCCGTCACTTGCTTAAAGCCTCGGCCGTCATCTTCAACTTCCAATATTAAATCTCGATCCTGACTATACAAATCAATCCTGGACTTCTCAGCCTCCGCATGCTTGATAATATTGGTTG
Source organism: Streptococcus sp. 27098_8_73 (assembly GCF_041432495.1). Classification (NCBI taxonomy): domain Bacteria; kingdom Bacillati; phylum Bacillota; class Bacilli; order Lactobacillales; family Streptococcaceae; genus Streptococcus; species Streptococcus sp. 27098_8_73. Next base: position 28,235 of record NZ_JAPVZT010000014.1, on the reverse strand, counting down.
CTAATTCCAATAAAATCATACTAATTGTAAACTGCATTTCCGTAGGGATACTGGCTACATTGAGCTGATTATGAAGCTCCAAGTCAATAGCACTCATTTCCAGCATGGTTCGGATTGTATTTAATTCTTCATCCAGCGTCCGCGTCTTGAGATTGTCTACAATCCGTCGAACATCAGCCATGGCCTGCTTACTGATCCGTCGCACTTCCTCCATCTCTTTCTCCGCCTGCTCATAAGCCTTCATTTGTAGGAATTGCTGGGCCAGCTCCGTCTTGACACTAAGCATGGCAAAGGTATGTCCCAGACTATCGTGTAAATCCCGTCCGATTCGATTGCGCTCATTTTCCGCTAAGAAAAGATTGAGCTGGGCATTTTGCTTGCTTTTTTCTTCCTTAAGCTGTTCAGCAACTTGGATACGGTGCAGACCCAGCGTCAAGAAATCCGAAAAGAGAAAGGTCGTTGAGAAAAAGACCAGATAGCCAGTGTTCAATTGATGTTGCAGATACAACCCGACTAGAAGAGCCGGTTGTATAGCTAAGAAACTCCAAAAGCGCCAAGATGTAAAGGAAATTTCCTTATAATGATAAACTAGAAGATTGGACAAATAAAAAATATACCACACGAAGCCCACACTCAGCCAAATGGGAGTATAAAAAATGTAGGCAAGCATGATCCACCAGGACAGAGCCTGGTAGAAAGGCTTTTTCTCTGTGAGGATGGTATAGTAAGCCCCTATAAACAATGCTGTCCAAAGCAAAGTCAAAAGCGGGTATTCACCGCTGATGACACCCGCTATTGGAAAGATGATAAAGACCAGAGAAATATGAAACATATGATGTATGTTTTTGAACTTTTCCCACATAGAATTATTTAACCTCAATCCGTTTTTTGAGCTGAAGGACTAAAATGCTAAAGAAAATGGTATAGACCAGGACGATTAGCATGGCAGAAAGATTCCAGTCATGGTGTTCCAAATAGGCAGAAACCACCTGCATGAGCTGGTAACTCGGAGTTAGCTTGCCGATAGATTGCAACCAGTCTGGAAACATAGTCAGTGGAAACCAAAGCCCACCCAAGACCGCTAAAGCCATATAAACGATATTGCCTACGACCGACATAAGCTGGGCACTGGGCAGGAGACTGACCAAGACGCCCATGGCGATAAAGACCAGACTACCGATCAAAAGAATCAGTGCAATCATTAGCCAGTCCATCATGGGCACATTGACTCCACGAACGAAATGTCCGACAGAGAAGACCACGATAATGGAAAGCAGAAAGGTCAACAAAGTACTGAAAAGCTTGGATATATAATATTCTACCATAGAAACGGGCGAATGCTGAATCATTTTTTGCCAGTTATTGGTCTTGTCCGACTGCAAGGTACTGGGAATACTGAAAAAAGCACTGGACATGATACTAAAAACGGTCATAGAAAAGAGGTAGGTATGGAGCGCAAGCGTCGGTACATCAGAACCTGACATTATCCCTGAAAAGATCAGATAGAACACGCTGGGCAGACCGATAGAGAGCAGGTAGTAAGCCGCCTGCCGCTTCATCAAAATCAACTCCATTTTCATTAAACTAACCATATTTTTCATGATGTTTCTCCTTTACTCTTGTGTCGTCTCAAAAATGCTATCCAGCAGGGTGCGATTGCGGACTTCGATTTCTTCAATCGTACAGCCATGCTCCTGCAGAATTTGCCAGACCTGACTGGCATCCTTGGTCGCAAAGGATAAGGCCTTTTGCTTGATTTCAATCTCTGTCACACCAGCTATCTTTTCCACAACTTCTTTATAGGAAAGGGGCAGGGTGAAGTGCTTTTCCTGCTCTTCCTTGCGCATGGCATAAGGCGTGGTATCGCGGATTAGCTCTCCCTTATGGAGCACCAAAATCCTATCAGCCGTATGCTCCACTTCTTCAATATAGTGGGAAGAATAGACAATAGTCACGCCTTGCTTCTTGAGCTGATCCACAATTTCCCAGAAGTGCTGGCGGGTCGAGGTATCCATAGCCGATGTCGGCTCATCCAAGAAGAGAATCTTTGGACGGCCAATCAAGGCTAAAATAAAGGAGAAGAGGCGTTTTTGACCACCAGAGAGCTTGGAAGCTAGCTGGTTCTTTTGCTTGTCAGAAAAGCCCAACAAGGCATCGATTTCCTCTTCAGACAAGCTGTTAGGATAGATAGAGCGAAAGAAAGCGAGGAGTTCCTTGACTTTCAAATCCCCCACCACTGTATTTTCCTGAGGCAAAATGGCAACCATCTCTTTCAAACGATTATCCGTTGGCTTTAAGCCTTGAACCAGTGCTTGACCAGAAGTCAGGAATTTATCGCCTAGGAGACAATCCATCAGAGTTGTTTTACCAGCTCCGTTGGGGCCAATCAGAGCCACACAATCCCCTTCTTCAATGTCAAAGGAAATGTGACGCAAGATTTCCTTCCCCCGAATGCTTTTAGATAGCTTTTTCACTTCAATCAATTTCATGATCTTCCTCCTTAATAAAATCATAGATGAGCGGCCAGATGACAAAGACAACTAGAATCACTCCCCCTACTCCTATATAAAATTGCCGGGGTAGAAATTCCAACAGAAAACCCGGTATCATCTGAAAACACCATACACCCATTGCAACTCCAATGAATAAGATGGACAAGTATTTTTTCATTTCTACTTTCCCCTTTTGCTTAACTTAGCCACTTCCTTTAGGACGTAGCTAGCCATTCCCAAGCTAGCGAAAATCTCCCAAGGAAAGCGGTAAAGAGCTGCTCCGCTCATTCTCGCCAACTGATAAAACATCATCCCAACAAGACTCAAGACTGCTACTTTTATCAACCATATTTTCATGTGACTACTCCCTATTTCTTCATTTCTTACTTGTATTATAAAACTTCCTGCATCTTCCGACTAGATGATTTTGTCACTAGACCATATGACAAATGTCATGGTTTCTAGACAGCAAAAAAAGACGAGATGACTCGCCTTTATACACTCTTATTCTTCTTTCAAGCCGCCTAATTTCATACCTAAAATAAACATTGAAGGAGAGGTGTCTTTTATGTCATTAAGTCCCAAGTCTTTAAAGAAAGATAGGCTTGCTGCTTTCGCTACATCCATTTTCTCAAAATCCAGATCAACTATGGCCTGTAATTTCTTATCAGCTGTTACGGAGTATTCAATCGTCACTCCTTCCATATTCTTAGCTTCCACATAGTTTGGTTCTGATTCCATTCCTTCTCGAATGATAGCGGTCATTTCCTCTGGGCTCATAGTAGCTGCAGCTCCACTCGCTTCTTCTGGCAAATTACTCAACAGCTCCATTCGAAGTTTCAAGAGTTTGTCTCCTCGATAGGTCACCGTATCACGATGATGGATGCCTTTGAGGTCTCCGACCAAGGTTTTGGAGACAATAGCTGTACTTTCAGAAGAAGCACTCGTAGAGGAGTCACTTGAGCTTGAGCTCGAGCTAGAACTTGTTTTAGCAACTTTTGATTCAGCTGGAACTTTCGGACGATGCTTGCCATATTTTGGAAATACGCAACCTGTCAATAATACAGAAGCAGAAATAACAAGAATAAATAACTTTTTCATAGTACACCTTTTCTTTTTATTTTTTCCAGTATACCATAATACCATTATCTTGTCTAAATCTTACATATAAAAAAATCAAAGAGGCTGGGGCAAAAGTCCTAGCCTCTCAATTGTCTTTGGATTGTCGAGCAAGACGCAGTGGTTGAGTGGGCTCTACTACGCTGATTTCATCAGCTTTTACAGCCCTACTCAACTGTGCGGAGGTAGGACGACGAAATCGAATTCTAACGAATTACCGATTTCTGTCCCACTCCCAAATAAATTATTCTACACTGAAAATATATGGATAAACTGGCTGATTTCCTTGGTGGATCTCAACTTCTAGATCTTCATATTCTTCCATCAGATCTTGAGCCAAGCCATTTGCCAATTCCTCGTCACCATCTTCACCGATATAGATGGAAACAATTTCACTGTCCTCATCCAACATCTTCGCAAAGGTTGCCTTCAGAGTTGTCAACATATCTGGATTTGACACAAGGATTTTGCCATCAACCATACCCAAGTTATCATTTTCATGGATTTCGAGGCCATCAATGGTCGTATCACGAACCGCTGTCGTAACACTACCACTAATCACATCGCTCAAAGCCGCTGTCATTCGCTCATGGTTCTCTTCGATAGTTTTTCCACTATCAAAGGCCAAAAGACTTGTCAAACCTTGAGGAAGCGTACGTGTCTCAATGACAGTCGTCGGTTGCTCAAGCACTTCTGCCGCAGATTGAGCCGCCATGAAGATATTTTTATTGTTAGGTAGGAAAATGATATTGCGCGCATTCACCTGGTCAACAGCTTTGATAAAGTCCTCTGTAGAAGGGTTCATAGTCTGACCACCAGAAATGATATAGTCCACGCCCTGAGCCTTGAAGATTTCAGCAAGGCCATCACCAGCTACTACGGCGATAATAGCGTATTCTTTTTCTTCAGCTGGCTTGCTTGCTTTTTCTTCCTTCTCAAGCTGGGCTTCGTGCTGGTTACGCATATTGTCCACTTTTACCTTGACAAGGCTACCATACTTCAGTCCTTCTTGCATGACCAGACCCGGATCTTCTGTATGAACGTGCACTTTCACGATTTCATCATCATTAACTACCAGCAAGGAATCACCAAGCTCATTCAAATAATTACGGAATTCATCATAGTCAAAGTCCTTGACATAGGTTGGTCCTTGCTTCAAGGCCACCATGATTTCTGTACAATAACCAAATGTGATGTCTTCTGTCGCCACATGGCCTGCTACAGATTTGTGGTGTTCAGCATTGATCATCTCGGTCATCGTAGCCGGAGTCGCTTGAAAATCTTCTGATGCGATATATTCGCCAGTCAGGGCAGAAAGGAAACCTTCATAGATAAAGACCAAACCTTGACCACCAGAGTCCACAACACCAACTTCTTTGAGAACTGGCAACATATCTGGCGTTTTAGCAAGGGCAGTCTTTGCTCCTTCAAGAGCCGCTTTCATAACTTCGACAGCATCATTTGTCGCTTCAGCTTTCTTTTTAGCACCGATGGCCGCACCACGAGAAACGGTCAGAATTGTTCCCTCAACTGGCTTCATAACAGCCTTATAGGCCACTTCTACACCAGATTGGAAGGCAAGGGCCAAAGCTTGTCCATCAAGCTCATCTTTGCCTTTTACGCTTTGTGAAAAACCACGGAAGAGCTGAGACGTGATAACACCAGAGTTCCCACGCGCACCCATCAAGAGTCCCTTGGCAAAGATCGCGGCTACTTCACCAACTGTTGAAGCTGACTTATCAGCTACTTCTTTGGCACCATTTTCAATGGTCATGCCCATATTCGTTCCTGTGTCACCATCTGGAACTGGGAAAACATTTAAAGAATTGACATATTCAGCCTGTTTATTTAAACGAGTTGATGCCGCCTGCACCATTTCTTGAAATAAACTAGTAGTAATATTTGACACGATTATTCTCCTACAACTTTAATATTTTGGATATAGACATTCACTGTATGGGCAGTGATCCCAAGTTGATTTTCCAAACTAAACTTAACGCGTTCTTGGATATTTTTGGAAACTTCACTGATTTTAATGCCGTAGCTCAAAACGGTATAAACATCAACTGCAATACCACCATCCTCAGACGTTTTTACTACCACACCCTTGGCATAGTTTTCTTTACCCAAAAGAGCTTGAAAGTTATCTTTAATTGCATTTTTGCTGGCCATTCCAACCACACCAAAAATTTCGGTTGCTGCGCCGCCAACGATTGTTGCAATCACGTCATCAGTCAGCTCAATTTGACCATCTTTTGTATTGATTTTTACAGTCATCACTTGTACCTCAAAAGTATTTTATAGTTTATTTTACCATATTTTAGACAGGGTGTAAAAGAGGAAGGACAGAAATAAACTGTTTAGTCTGAAAATTCAACAACAAAAAAGGGAAGGAATAAATCTTTCCAATCCCTTTCATGTATTAAACGCGTTCAACTTTACCTGACTTAAGAGCGCGAGCTGAAGCCCAAACTTTTTTAGGTTTTCCGTCGATCAAAACAGTAACTTTTTGAAGATTTGGTTTAACAGCGCGTTTTGTTTGGTTCATCGCGTGAGAGCGGTTGTTTCCAGATACAGTCTTACGACCTGTAAAGTAACATACTTTAGCCATTAGTGTGTTTCCTCCTATTAGATCTAATATTACGGATGTGCTAGCACCACATACCGTACTATATTATCAAAAAACTTGGCGTTTGGCAAGTACATTTTCCCAAACTTTGCAATTTCTAACCAATAATCCGTTTTCTTAAATGTAAACAATCTTCAAAGATCCAAAGGCGACGTTACCGCGCACATATAAAGTCTTGTCTTTCTCATTGACATTATGCGGATTGACCACTGTACCGAAAGCATTGTCCACATTTAGCTCTACTTGCCAGTTACTTGGGATGTAAAGCGTCGCACTACCGAAGGCTACTTCCACATCAAAACTAGCAGAATCGCCTAAAATTCTGGCATTATCAAAATATACAGTTGCACTACCAAAAACACATTCTACTTTATCATGGACGAAATTCTCCGAATTGATATAGCGAGTGCCGCTACCAAAAGAAATCTCTCCTTCCGTTGTAGACAAACCCTTTCTAGACAAATAACGAACACCCCAGATCCTTCTCGGCTTGAAAATCATGTTAAGCCCAATGCAGGCCAAAACACCACCCATTACTAAGGTGCCTGTAGAGATTGCCAAGAAGTGATAGACAGAATTAGCAATTATCAGAGCAATAATCGTCATGATCAGAGCAGCACCAAAATCTCGCTCTAAGAAATTTTCCAAGGCAAAATACGCAAACATGCCGACCAAAAGTAAGGGCCAGATATTAAAATTGAACATGGGAATACCGAAATTTCCCTGAAGCAAAACCCAGCCGGCTAAAACCAAAAAACCGACACCTAGAATTGTTTTTTTCATGATGATTACCTCACTTCACTTAACTTTTCTTTTAGTAGTTGATAATAATGTCTTGAAACATGCACTTTTTTATGCGTTTCAGAAAACTGGACGGAACTGGTACCCGAGAAAGACTTTTCTAGAGAATAAATCGCCCTAGCATTAGCAATGGTTGATTTGGAAATTCTGCAAAAATAGCGAGGCAGCAATTCCTCCAACTTATAGAGTTTCAACTTGACCTCATAGGCATCATTGCGCGCGTGGGCAAAGATTTTGGCTCCATCGGTCTCGAAAAAAAGAATCTCCGCCAAGTCCACAAAATACTCACTATTTTCCTTATAAAAGAGAATGGCTGGAGCAGTCGCTTCATTCAAAGCATCTTGAATCTTCTGAATCCTCTCATCAATCCGCGATACTCGAATCACCAATTCTGTATCAGCCAAACGATCGTCTAGCTCAATCCGAATCTTCATAAGCACTCCTCCCCTCTTTCTATCTTCATTATAACAATTTCTTGAAAAGAAACAAGGGACTTTCAGTAAGTGGTCAATTTGGAGCAGTAAGTGGTTATTTTAAAAGATTAAAATGAAATCAAAAATCTTGAATTTTCCCAGCATAAGGCTTCAAAGAAATTAATCATTACCCATTTTTATCAACACGACAATACTGATTTACTACTATTTCTATGATCATAAGCTCTCTATCCAGCCTAACAATGGATAAACCAGGTATGAACAATTCTAACGCTCCTTCTCAAACCACACTTGGCTATTTCGCTTAGTTTTAGATAAAAACTAAAACCTATTCTCCATACTGGCTTACGTCTCATTTGACAATTTTTTCCGTTTTGATATAATGGACGCTAAGGAGGTATCGTATGTCAAAACAAAAAATTAATCGTTTTGTCGGATCTATTGGAGCTTTTATTGGAATTCTTGTATTCGTCGCTTATATTCCACAAATTATCGCAAACTTACAAGGATCCAAAGCTCAACCTTTCCAACCACTATTCGCAGCAGTTTCTTGCCTGATTTGGGTTATCTACGGTTGGACAAAAGAACCTAAAAAAGACTGGATCCTCATTATTCCCAATGCTGCGGGGGTGATATTAGGTGGCCTAACTTTTCTTACTTCTTTATAAGAATTATATAAACAAAACCAGCAACCCCATAAAAAAGGTGCTGGTTTTCTTTCTGCCGATTGCAGGGATCGAACCTGTGACCTACGCGTTACGAGTGCGTTGCTCTACCAACTGAGCTAAATCGGCCTCTACCTATCTCCTATTCTAGCACTCTGAATGATTTTGTCAAGTTCTATTGGCAGTTTGGAAACTCGAATGAAGCAAATATTTTACCTGAGAATATACAGTATCTTTTTGAAAGATCACCAGCAGTCAAACTCATATTTCAAACAAGTTCTAGAAAACCTTATTTTTCCGATATAAAGCTATTGATGTAGCCGCTAAATTGTTTTATAATAGCTTGAATTCAAAAAAAGTGAGGGATCTTATGAAATTCTATTCATATGACTATGTACTGAGTCAGATTAGCCAGCAGAATTGGGTGATGGTGATTATATCAGCCTGCTTGGTTTTAGTGACGGGATTTTTCGCCTTTAAGGCCTATAAAGATAAACGAGGAAGTAAGTTCCGTGAGTTATCCATTATTTCTATCTTGTCCCTAGTAGCCACTGTTTTGATTAGCATTACTAACTTCCAAAACAATCAGTCAAATGACAATCAATTCCGTAGCTCCTTGCATTTTATTGAGGTTGTCTCAAAAGAATTAGGCGTTGAGAAGGAAAAAGTCTACGTCAACACTTCAGCTACAACAGATGGAGCTATCATTAAGGTTGGCAAACAATTCTACCGTGCTATTAGCGGAACCGATCAGGATAGCTATTTATTGGAAAAAATGGAACTGTACAAATCAGACGTTGAACTCGTGGAGGTTGAAAAATAATGAGCTTTTTTATTACAATTGCAATTAAGTTAGCTTTGGGACTCGTTTCTCTCGTTTTTGTCATCAATATGACAGGTAAGGGAAATTTAGCACCAAGCTCTGCAACAGACCAAGTACAAAACTTTGTTCTCGGTGGCATTATCGGCGGGGTCATCTACAATAGCTCCATTACTATCCTTCAATATGCAATCATCCTAATCATCTGGACTATTCTGATTTTGCTCTTAAAATGGCTGAACACCAATGTTTCCTACATCAAACACCTGATTGACGGGAAGCCAACTATTATCATCAAAAACGGCAAACTATATCCTGAAGCCTGCCGTTCAAAAGGCCTATCCGCATCAGACGTCGCTCTGAAATTACGCTCCCAAGGAGTCTTCCAACTGAAAGAAGTCAAAAGAGCTGTCATCGAGCAAAATGGTCAATTGATTATCGTAAGAATTGGCGACGAAAATCCGAAGTATCCAATCATTACGGATGGAGTTGTCCAGCTTGAAATTTTAGAATCTATTGGTAAGTCAGAAGAATGGTTGATGACCGAACTCCAAAAAGAAGGCTTTGAAAATGTCTCCGATATCTTCATTGCAGAATATGACAAAGGCGAAATTAATGTCGTGACTTATTAAAAATGTTTTGTCATTTCGTAGCAGTTATTTGCTTTTTCTTAGTAAAGAGTCTATACTTGTATGTATTATCTCGCTTGAATGAGTATCAAACCGCATCCAACTTAGATAATACATTTAATAAAGGGAGGAAATTTCCATGTCAATCGAAGAAAAATTCAACCAAGCTAAAGGTTCTCTCAAAGAAGGATTGGGAAAACTTACTGGCGATACAAAAACTCAAGCAGAAGGCACTGCTGAAAAACTAGCTTCAAAAGCGAAAGAAGTTGCTGAAGACGCAAAAGGCGCTGTTGAAGGTGCTATCGCAGGCGTTAAAAACATTATCAAAAAAGACGAAGAATAATCATCATCTGTCGTTCTTATAAAAAACACTCTTATCCTATGCTTTTAGCAGAACTAGGGATAAGGGTGTTTTTCTATATTGCTAAGGCATTGATTTTTCAGAATAGAACAAAAGAAGCCCAATAAGGAGAGGCTTGGAATATACGTAAATAAATTTTAACGTATTGAGGCAACTGACTCTGTCAGTTTGCAGCCACATTTGTAAGCGACTAAAGTCGCAACAACTATGTCAATTACACCAATTTAATATAAAAATACAAAAAGAACACCAAGAAAGGTGCTCTTTGTAAGTATAATAATTCTTTCGAATTAACGCTTACTAAATTGTGAAGCTTTACGTACTTTCTTAAGGCCTGGTTTGAAAGATTTTTCTTTGAATAAATTTCAAAAGCTTGTAATATCAATGTTTTCACAAGTTTTCAAAACTCAAAATTTCATTAAATTCCAACTAATCTCATCTGAATGGTGTGAACTTTATCCTAAAAATACACGAATTGAGCTGATAAATACTAAAAGTTCACACCATTAGTTAAATTATTTTTTGTTACATACATTTTTTTAGATGATATATCTCCTAATTTATTTCTTATAGCATTTGAGCAAACCTCCGTTATCAGAAAACAACCAGAAAGAAAAACCGCAAAATTAATATTTTCTTTCTGGTTGTTTTTTATAAATTGAATTTGCAGTAAAATACTTTACTCATTTACACTATCCCTTTCTTCTATGTACTTTCTTTCATCTAAAGAAAAACCTCGTATTCATCAATTTTATTTTGTTATAGGTAAGAAAGAAGAACAAACAAGAAAAACACGGCATAAAAACCTATTCAGTTCATCGTCCTCAATCCTTGTCTGCTTCATTTTCTTTTACGAGATCGTTTTGTGAATCTTTTTCAGAGAGTTTTTGATCGATATACTTGTCAATGTTTTCGTAAAATTCCTTGGTCGTCTCACTGTCTAATTTTGTCGAATTATGGACTTGATTGACTTTCAATTGAACAGATTGAATACCGTAAGAGGCTTGTTTTTGGTGGAGTGTTTCTAATTCTTCTTCTGAAATCGGATCTCCAACAACCGTCAAGACCAATTCATTGTTACTTGACTTGTAGACTTGATTAATAACCGTATAATTGGCGAACTCTTTTCCTACAAACTGTTTGATCCCTTCTTTGCGCGCTTGTTCTATTGTCAGAGTAACTGCCGAATAGCTAGCTGGAAGAATCAACAATACAATCAAAGAAATCAAGCCAATTCTCATTTTAATGCTCAGCTCTTTAAATGAAGTTAAAGGAGATTTTCTCATCAAAATTCTTGTTCCAACAATGTTGGCTAGCATGATAAAGACACAGTTGATCAAGAAAAGATAGAGAGCCCCCAATAAAAATCGTACATTCCCATTAGCTAAACCATAGCCAGCAGTACAGATAGGCGGCATCAAAGCTGTAGCAATGGCTACTCCTGGCACGATATTGTTTGCTTCTTTTTTCCTTGAACCGATCACACCAGCAATCCCACCAGCAATAGCAATGAGAACATCCCAAATGGTTGGAGAGGTTCGTGCGATCAACTCGCTACTTGCATAAGACAAGGGAGAAATCCAGAAATACAGAGTCGAGACAAGCAAACTGACCAACACTTGAGTCAATAAAACCTCTAGAGATTGCTTGATTAAACGCGTATCAAAAATAGCTAAACCGAATCCCAGTCCAACAATCGGTGTCATGAGAGGTGAAATTAACATGGCTCCAATAATAACAGCTGTTGAATTCATATTTAGACCTATAGAGGCAATAAAAATCGCACACATCAAAATCACTGTATCTCTTAATCGAACATGAAGGTCATCATATAGTTTCTCGCGGAATTCACGTGTTGAATAGTTTCCGGACATTGGTTACTCCTTTTATTTCATATAATTTTTTCTGCCTGGATGATGGTAGAGAGACTTCTGTCCAATCTTACATATTTTTAATGCTCATCTGTCATTCTTTTGAAAATTATCCTTTAAATATCCATCAATCCATCCTTAACATTATATCAAAAATTTTACAGTCTTTCTCTGAAGACATCAATTAATCTAAAAGATAGAGAAAGGAAGTAATTTTTGTTTCCTTATCCGAAGATGAAAAAACGTTATCTCCTCTGAAAGAAGATGCCGTTTTAATCTTTAAACATGATGAGTGTGTTTGACAATCCATTGCTCCATTTTTATGTTCAACCAGAAGCCATAGATCCCAAACGTGATGATGGTTAGAAGAAACCACTTAATCCAGTTACCGAACAGTTGTGCTCCAGTCCCGTCAAAGTACAGACGTTGACCATCTACTACCGTGTGTTTGGTTTTCAATTTTGCATCATGCAAACCGCCCAAGGTGTTGCGATCCCCAAGGTAAGCCCGCAAATTATGGCTACTAAGACAGAGTATCCAATATAATCTAGGATTCCTCCGTCAAAATAACTTTCAGATTTCATATTATCTCCTTTATTTTTATATGTTTATATTCTAGGCACTCTATTGCATTATTATTTTTTACATTTGAACAATCTTACGATAACTTCTTGAAGTAATCATAAAGATTAAAACATAGATGAGTGCAAAGATTCCACAGATTGATAAGGTTATCGTCAACATCATGGTCGCATCAACTACTCCAATGACCTTTAGAATCAAGCTCAACATATGATAAGCAAAGGCCAGATGGAGGAAGGCAAAGATTACAGGAAGAAAGAAAACGGTCAAGATTTGCTTGTTAATAGTTTGCTTGATCTGCTTTTGATCCAAACCAACCTTTTGCAAAATTACAAAGCGTTCGCGGTCTTCATATCCTTCAGAGATTTGTTTGTAGTAGATGACTAATACAGTACCGACCATAAAGATAATGGACAGGAAGATACCGATAAAGAAGAAGCCACCAAACATTGCATTGCCTTCTTGGCTATTATTTGCTTTACTAGATCCGTAAACAAGGCTTTCCTGATTTTCAAAATGAAGCGATTGTTTATAAGGAGAGAACAAATCTTGTCCTCTCCAGAGTATGACTTTTCGGTAACCCACTACAGTTGACAAAAGTACCAGATGAGGTGTTTTTTAGCATGCCCTTTTATGGATCAAAAAGTGTTAAAAATAAGACAGTAACCTCAGAATAGCTACTGTCTTAACTCTTTTTTTACTTAAAGCCTTGATAGACTTGACAAATGGTAGAATAGAGCCTGAATTTGGTGTGAAAAGTGGCGTGAATTTTGTTAAAAAACGTCAAAAAACACCCCATGGTGTGAACCATGAAGTGTTTCGAAACGTTGATAGTATCGTGTTGATTAACGTTTTGAGAACTGGCTAGCTTTACGAGCTTTCTTAAGACCTGGTTTGGAAAGTATGGGTTTTAGTTGGACTAAAAACAGCGTAATATCAAGGATTTTCAGAACGATATCTACTGATTAATTTCATAAAATTTGAATCAATATTTTTTAAATAGGGAAATTTCTTAACTCAGAACTTTCAATCCTATCCTCTTCCTTCTTATCCTAATAAAGTTTGTAATATTGGAATAACAACGATAAATAGAACCGTACTTAGAGTCACTACATTCGTAGAGAATTCCACATCTCCTTTTCCTTGATTAGCAAGGATCGGGAGAACAGCTAAAGCTGGTGTAGCGGACTGAATCATAAAGGTCTTAAATTCTACTGCCGCCATATTTGGTGCAAAGAACTTCAATACAAGAAGCATGATTAGAGGAGCTAGGATAAAGCGTCCAACCAAAGTGACAATTGTATCTTTGTCAAAAGCAATGGTATTCAAGCCTGCCTTAGCAAGAACGATACCAATATAAATCAGAGATAAGGGAGTGACGATATTTCCAACATAGGTTAAGGTGTTCGTTGCGAAATCTGGAATAGGAATTCGGAGAATCAAAACTAGTAGAGCCACAAGAAAACCTACAAGCGGAGCTGGTAGCAATTTCTTCCAGTCAAATTTAGTTGTCTTCTTGCTTTGACCCGATTTACTGTCGCTCGTCATCAAATACACGCCCAATGTCCAGGTGGAAATCGTGTTGGTGATATAGTAAATTAAGAAATATGGAAGAGCCTGATCCCCAAAAAGAGCAACGTTTAAAGGTAAACCAATAAAAATAGTATTGGCATTAACAAAGGTATTAATCATGGTTCCTCGTCGTCCTGGACGGATCTTGAAAAGCATAACTGCAATATAAGCTACGATATATCCTAAGATAAATGCCACAAAAGTATAAAGGAGGCCTCCAGAAAGACTGATTAGTTTATCTAGTGTTAGGTATTTCATCACCGACACAAAGATTGACGCTGGCAAGGCTACATTCATGATCAAACGAGACAGGTTGGGACCAAAGTCATCTCCAAACCATCCCCTCACCTGAAGAATGTACCCCAAAACAATAATAGCGATAATCGGAATGATACTCGTAATCGAGGTTAAAAAGAGTGACATAGGTATCCTTTCTAAATTTCTTAAGTCCACAGCCTTTATAAATCTATCGGTATAGAAGGATAGCAGCAGGAATGAATTATCTATACTCTGGATACCACTTCAAATCACGAACGGCTTTGGCCATATCTGTTTCCTTAGCGCGTGCAAGACCTTGCTCTTGCGCTTTTTTAGCGACTGCTTCCGCTACTTTAATAGAAACATCTGCTACATACTTGAACGGCGGCAAAACAGGAGCTCCTGGTTGTCCTGGATTGACAATACCACTCAATGAATGAGCCGCTGCTCCAATCATTTCATCAGTCAAAAGACTTGCTTCAGAAGCCAGCATACCTAGACCAAGACCAGGGTAAATCAAGGCATTATTGGCTTGACCAATCACATAGTCGACACCTTTATAAGAAACCGTATCAGCAGGAATTCCTGTTGCGACAAAAGCTTTGCCATCTGACCATTCAATCAAATCTTTGGCACTGGCTTCTGCTAGTTTGGTTGGATTTGACAAAGGGAAGATCATCGGACGCTCTGTATTTTCACACATAGCCTCTACTATTTCTTTAGTGAAGGTATTAGGCTGAGTCGAAGTTCCTACAAGAATGGTTGGCTTCACAGTCTTCACTACTTCAAGCAGGTCAGTCAACTTGTCTGCGTTAGTAAAGTCAGCACGTTTCTTAGCAAACGGTTTTTGTTCAGGAGTTAGGTCATCCATGTCATCAAAGAGAAGACCTTGCTTATCAACCATAAAGAAGCGCTTATAGGCTTCTTCTTCAGAAAGACCTTCACTCACCATTTCACGAAGAACACGAGAAGCAATCCCTGCACCAGCTGTTCCCCCACCATAGCAGAGATAAACTTGATCTGTTAATTTTTCGCCACTAATATCTAATGAACCAAAGATGCCACCTAAGGTAACGATTCCTGTACCTTGAATATCATCATTAAAAGTTGGAATTTGTTTCCGGTATTTTTCAAGAATATTGGCAGCATTCGAGCGGCCGAAGTCTTCCCAGTGAAGGTAGAGTTTAGGAAAGAGACGTTCTGCTGTTTGAACAAATTGGTCAATGAAGTCGTAGTAACGATCTCCGCGAACCCGTTCGTGACGATTCCCTAAGTAATTAGGATTGTTACGAAGTTCTTCACGGTTAGTTCCTGCATCAATGACTAAAGGAAGGACCATAGAAGGATCGATTCCAGCAGCACCCGTGTAGACCATCAATTTCCCAACAGAAATATCGACACCATTTGTTCCCCAGTCACCGATTCCAAGGATTCCTTCTGCATCTGTTACAACAATGAGACGAATCTCGCGATTCCCAGCAGCATTTTTCAAAGTGGCTTCAATATTTTCAGGATGATTGATATCAAGATATCCCGCATATTGGGGATCTACAAAGAGGTCACTATAGCCTTCAATGGTATCTGCAATGGTTGGATCGTATACAATTGGATTAAATTCTTCCAAATGTTGAGAAAAGAGGTAATAGAAGAGAGTACGGTTAGTATTAAAAATTTCCATTAGGAAAAGACGTTTTTCCAAATCATTTACTTTTGTTTGCATTTGCTCATAAGTTTGTGCCGCTTGTTCTTCAATGGTTTGAACATAAGGTGGCAATAAACCAATAAGACCTAGTTCCTTTCGCTCCTCTAAGGTAAAGGCAGTCCCTTTATTAAGGAAAGGGTTGTTTAAAATATCATGTGCAGTCATAGTGCAACCTCCTTTTTACTTACATTATACCACTTAATATGTATTTTGAGGCGAACTTTGTTATTTAAAAAATACAATTATTAGTGTATATGTTATAATGAGTCTAGAAGTAAAGTGCTTTTGAAAACTATTTATTCTGTAGGTTATTACTCAAAGCACCATTTTGTGATTCTTTAACCTCTTTATGTTATAAATTTCAATACTCGGTAATCGCTCTTTACCACAGGACAAATAGAGCCATACCAAAATATAAATTGATAAAGCAAATTACAATAGATAAATATCATTTAAGTTTTTTATACAATACTTCGTATTTTTTAAGCTGTTTTTTTGTCATATAAAACTTGTATTCTATTTATATGACAACTAAAAACTATTTACAACAATATATCTCCCAAAAAGTGAAATATTTTCGAACACAAAACAAAATGAGCCAGGAAGAACTTTCGGAACAAGCGGGACTCGGGCTTAAGTATATCAATCAACTAGAAAACCAAAATGTGAATCTGACCATTCACAGTCTTGAAAAAGTGATTGACGCCCTAGAGATGACCCCAGAGGAATTTTTCAATTTTGATAGCCTTGAATCAACCTCTGATAAGACTGACAATCTTTCACTCAAAAGAATCAACATGAAGATTAAACAACTTCCTGTTGATAAACGAGAAAAGATGTTAGCTATTTTCGAAAGTATATTAGACAATCTTTGATACTCCTGACTCATCTACATTGTAACTGGTGAAGGCCCGTATAGTCAAATTCAGTGATACAGATAAAAATCATTTATCTGGTGATTTTCGCTTTTTTTCCTTCTCCAACTATTGAAAGTGAGCCCACATGAATTTAAAAGATCTACAATATTTTTATGACCTCTGCCAGCTTCAATCCTATACGGAAGTGGCAAAACAACACAATGTCAGCCAACCATCTATTTCTTATGCCATCAAGCGCTTAGAAGACTCCTTTAATTGCAAATTGATTCACCACGATCCCTCACATCGATCCTTCAAATTAACTACTCAAGGACAAATTCTTCTAAAACACACAGAACTGATTTTACCTGAGGTCATTTCTACTCACAAAGAAATTAATCGCTCTTTGGCGCATTACTCTACTGTAGGATTCCCTCCTATTATCATTCAGTATCTTTTCTCTGTCTTAAATAAAGAAACTGAATTTGATTTTTTAAAAAAGGTACGTCCTATTCGTGGTGGATCCGTAGAATTATTAAACCTTCTCCTTAAGGGAGAACTAGATGCGAGCTTACTCGGATTGATTGAACCACTCAATCATCCTTCAATAGAGACGCATGAACTCTTTCATAAAGAACTTTATGTTGTTTTATCTAAGAACCATCCTCTTGCTACTGCTCCTTCCCTCACTTTTGAAGAATTAGTAGATCAATCCTTTATACTCTTAGACGAACACTTTGTTCACCTGAAAGCTTTTGAACTACTTAATCAAAAGTATCAAAACAAGGCAGAAATATTCTTTAAGAGTGACGACATTATCATTATTAAAGAACTTTTAAAGAAAGGGATTGGCGTTAGTTTACTGGCTGATATCGCACTTTCTGATGAAGATGACGATTTAATAAAAATCCCTCTAATACCAGAGGACCGGATAACATTTACAGTTTATTACGCTTATCTCAAATCAGCTACACTGTCTTCAGAAGTAGAAGCCTTATTTAATCTCATTAAATCATATGAATAGAAAAAAGCTCTAACTATCAACTACCTGATAGCTAGAGCTTTTTACATTGTAGGTATTGACCAAATACAGAGAAATAGGATATTATCGACGAATCTTTTCATTTACCTGATACCATTCAACGAAATTCCTAATTATATAAATCTACAAAGTGTCAATAAAAAAAGAACACCAAGAAAGGTGCTCTTTGTAAGTATAGTAATTCTTTCGAATTAACGTTTACTAAATTGTGATGCTTTACGAGCTTTCTTAAGACCTGGTTTTTATAACCGATGCTATTTAGCCATTATTTTTAGTCTTTTTCAAGATTTGTTGCTTAAAAAACCATAGATAACATTAACAATCATCAGTAGCGGGGCAAGAGAAATGAGATTTGGAAAAAGATAACCAACTAATAATATGATCACTAGCTGCAATCCATATAATAGTGCCCACCGATAAGGTATCTTTTTTTCTTCAGCTGATAACGGTCTTTGACTCGTCTTGATCACCATTGCTGTCATGATTATCCAAGCTACATCCCAAAGGGCAAGAACGATGAGGTAAAACAGGAGAAAGGCAAAATCAGCGGAATGCTGTCCAATCCCTCGAGTCGCTAAGGGAACAAAACTAGCTGTTAAAAGCCAAAAACTATTGGCTCCAAATAAACGAAAGCTGACATGATCTACTAATTTGTAGAGTTCATGATAATATAGCCAGACTGCCATGATTTGCAAAAAACTAGTTATGTAGATAAAAAGCATGGGTAGCATGCTTCTAAATCCTACTACAGTCAATTCCTCAGGTAACTGTAACTCCAAGGCCATAATTGTGACAATAATGGCCAATATAGCATCTGACAAGGCTTCTACCCTTTGCTTTTCCATTCTGTCCTCCTAATGACTGCTTTTTTGCTTTTTTCTAACGGCTGTGTTGAGGGCTCTATGCTGCAGCCATCAATCCCACAAACTAAACCTGTCTCTTCTGAATTGCTGTCTAGTAGTTGAAAAGGGGTATCTATCATTTTATTGTGCTCCTTCCTCTGCTTGAATTTGTTTTAATACCGCTAACATGTATTCATAAGGTTGAGCACCTGAAATGCCATACTTATTGTTCAGAACAAAGAAAGGTGCACCTTGAACGCCTAATTGATGGGCTTCTAAGATATCGCGTTTGACCTCGTCAGCAAACGCATCGCCAGCAAGAACCTGCGCTGCCTCTTCTTGTGGTAGAGCGAACTCACTGATAACAGCTAGTAACACAGAATGATCCGCAATATTGGCATGTTCTTCAAAGTAAAGATAGTACAAGGCCATAATGAAATTTTGATGATCTTTTTTATCTAAATACTTCTGCGACCATTTAATAAGACGGTGAGCTGAAAAGGTGTTGGTTGGGATAATACCCGCCATATCAATACGAAGCCCTTCTTCATTTCCCATGCTTTCCATGTGCGCAAACTGAGCTTTAGCTTGCTCAGTGGTCATACCGTGACTGGCAGCAAACTCTGTGAGCATGGTTTCACTTGTTTCTAAAGGCGCATTGGGACTTAGCTGGTAAGCTTTCATTGTCAAATCTTCCGGGTTTAAACCAACAGCTGCCATAGCACGCTTCATCCGACTAGCACCAATGTAACAAAATGGACAGGCAACATCTGACCAGTAACTAATTTCCATATTTCTTCCTTTCTTTCCACTACCAAGAAACTTTTTTCAACCCAGGAATGACACCTTGGTAAACTTGCTGGCGTAAACAAATCCGACAAAGTTTAAACTTGCGGTAAACCGAATGCGGGCGGCCGCATGCCAAACAGCGTGAGTATTCTTGAACCGGATAGGCCTTCTTTTTCCTTTGTATCAAAGCTTTTCTTGCCATTTAAACCTCTTTCTTATCAACCAATTGACCCTTTTTAAAGACTAATAAACTCGTCAGGGTAGGCTGAATGCCAAATAAAGAAATAAGACGGGGCACTTGAAAAACATCTGCTTGGTAAAGCACCAAATGCTCTCGTTCAGCCGTGTCTATGAGTTCTTTTTGCCCAAGAGACGATAGACTGCACTGATTTCCTGAAACAAGAAGAGCTAGATTTTGATGTTCGGCTAACAGTTCTTCTAATTCGATACTAGACGTGACTGATTTCATCATAGGTTATCAATATAGGCCAATGTATCTAGGGCAGCAATGGCACCGCTACCTGCTGCAGTAATGGCTTGTTGGTATTTTGGATCTTGCACATCACCAGCTGCAAAAATACCTGCAACAGAGGTCTTTGCTGTTCCTGCCTGTGTTTGAATATAGCCTTTATCATCCAATGCTAATTTTCCATCAAGAAAATCGGTGTTTGGCTGATGACCAATGGCCACAAAGAGACCGTCAGCCTGAATGTGCTCAATATCACCTGTTTCATTATTACGAACATCCAAACCAGTCATTCCCATCAGATTAGATGTAACTTTGACAGGCGTGTAATTTAACATCCAATGAATTTTATCATTTGCCTGAGCCCGTTTGGCCATAATATCAGATGCGCGTAACTCATTGCGGCGGTGGACAACGGTCACTTTCGATGCAAAGCGTGTCAAATAGAGGGCTTCTTCCATAGCGACATCACCCCCGCCAACTACAAGGACTTCACGCTCTTTATAAAAGAAAGCATCACAGGTCGCACAAGCGCTGACACCTTTTCCGACGGCCTCTTCTTCGCCTTCAATCCCTAGGTATTTAGCGCTAGAGCCTGTTGCGATAATAACGGCCTTGGTATCAATGATTTCACCATTATCCAGATGTACCTCGAAAGGAGACTTTTCGCCTTCAATTTTTTGAACAAATCCAAAGGTCATTTCGGTGCCAAACTGTTCTGCTTGGCGGCGCATTGTTTGGACTAATTTATTGCCATCAATCCCGTTTTCAAAACCTGGATAATTTTCTACAAGGGTTGTGGTGGTTAATTGACCACCCTCAGAATAGCCTGTGATCAATCGATTTTTCAAACCAGCTCGACTTAAATAAATGCCAGCTGTGTACCCTGCAGGTCCTGAACCTACAATAATTGCATCATACATAAATCACCTCATGATAACTGTGCTTGGATTTTTTCCATCAATGTTTGTTTAGGATGAACACCAACAAGAGCATCAACGGGGTTGCCATCTTTAAAAATCACCATTGTTGGGATAGAACGAATGCCAAAGAGATTGACCAGATCTTGTGATTGGTCCACATCTACCTGAGCAATCGTTACTTTTCCGTCAAAGTCCTGTGAAAGTTCTTCCACTACCGGCTCCATCATCCGACAAGGTGGGCACCACTGCGCCCCAAAATCGATAAAACTTACCCCATTTTGGATAGATTTCGCAAATGTTTCGGTTGTTAGTTGTGTCGCCATAAAAAACTCCTATCTAAAATAAATCGCTTCTATTCAATCATATAATTGAATAGAATAAGAATAAAAGAATGAATTTCAAAAAGGTTAACTTAGCCCTTCTAAAAATCCAATTTGTATCACTTAGTTTCTTTGAGATACTAAATAAGAAGTATTTCAAAGATGTAATTCAATAAAATTGTTGAATAGATTAAGTAAAAAAGAAATTCAACTTTTTTATTGAATAATTGAATTATAGCACACTAAATCTATTTTGCAATGATTTTGCTCACGAGTCTCCGGTTATAAGAAAAGACTAAGGAATACACCTTAGTCAAGTTCTGAACGAGAGGATGCACCCCACTTCCAATCAGCAAAACTGCGATTGAGACTATAGATACTGTAGCCTAAACTCTGTAAATCCTGTGCTGCTAGGTTAGCATAGCCACATTGGCGCCCGCGACAATAAACAATGATGGTCTTCTCTTTGGGAAGCTGAGCTTTTTTTTGATCAAACTCATCGATTGGTAAATTAAGAGCTTTTGGCAAGTGCCCTGCCTCATACTCCTCAACAGGCCTTAAATCAAGTAGGAGAGCATCTGTCTTAGCTGCTAATTCAATTGCATTAGCGAGCTCAATCTGAGGAACACCAGCTGCCTCATCATAGTCTGACTCAATCGCTCTGACCTCTGCTAACTGTTCTTCACCGACGGCAAATAACAGAAGGACTAACTGGACAACCTTTTCAGAAGCCAAGCTATAACGGATAAAATTACCATTTCGACTCGTCACCACCAAGTGACTTTCTTTTAAAACCTGAAGGTGGCGCGAAGTATTGGCAACAGAGAGACCCGTCGCATGCGCAATTCCCTCAACTGTCTTTGGTCCCTGTGATAATATATTTAAAATATCAAGACGCTTCTCACTTCCTAGCCCCTTTGTTAAGCGAGATAGCTCTTGGTAAATATTTTTTTTGTAATCAATCATTTTCTCTTGCATCAAATCAACTCCTTATCTATTCAATTTAATAGTATAATTCTTAAAAACAATTGTCAACTATTCCATTCGAAAGATGTTGATACTCATTTGTGGCAAAAAGCCGGCATTCGCCAAAAAATAAAAAGGATACTTATCCTTAACATTTGATATTATTAATAGGTAAATCATGTAAAAAGAGACCTATCTCTGAAAAAATGAAATTTTTAACGAGCCGCAGTTTCTTTTGTGACATACTATCTATGTGCGACCATAAATTGTATCAAAATAATTTACTTAGAGCTCTCAACTGCCAACAATTTTCTAATGATTAATTTGAACATTCACAAAAATAATCCACAACTACTTCTGTTGTCGCTATTATCTCAAAGCCTAAAACAAGAGACAAGAAGTAAACAGCATGCAAGACATACTACCTGAACAGTTTGTCTTTACTTATATAGACACTAGAGGAAACATCAACAAGCCTTTACATGCTGACTATCTAAATAATAAAATGAAAAGCATCAGAAAGCGACATAAAGAGCTGGCACATGCTACACCTCATAAACTGCGACATACAGGAGCAACGCTTGCTAAACAAGCAGGAATGAGCTTAGAAGCTATTTCTGAAGCTCTAACACACAGTGACACAGGAACAACACAGATTTATGTAAATACTTCTAATGTAGTTCCTATGACAGTAGGTGAATTTGCTTTAAAGTCTCTAAAACAATAAGGTGAAAATAAGGTAAACTTTGAGGTAAACTTTTCAAAAAAACACGAAAAAAGCACCCATAAGGTAAACTTTTGAGTGCTTTGAAACGTTGATATAATCGTATTGATTAACGTTTTGAGAATTGTGAAGCTTTACGTGCTTTCTTAAGACCTGGTTTTTTCTACATCATGATATTTATGGTAAATTATGACTAAAATCAAGTAATTTTAAGAGATAAATCCTCAATCCTTACATATATAACCCTTTTAAAAATCGAAAGGTTATCAAAGGGTTATCAATTTTTAGTTTTCGGAGCTTATGTAATTGAAAAATACGAAATACTGTATCATAAAGATAATGTACAGTTTAGCAACAAATACACAGTTTCTTCATGCCAGTGCAATTTCTTTTTCTATCCTGAAGATATTTAAATAGTTCTATATATTATTTCTTGTGAGTAATTTTCATCAAAAAATTTCATAGATAAGTCCTATATATAATCATGGTAAAGTAGTAAAAATAGTTGTTATCCTAGTTGATTAAAAAAGTCTTTGATTTCCTCATCTTTTATAAAATAATATATAATTTTCCCCTCTCTTCTAGTATCCAAGATGTTTTGATTGGCTAGTTTACGAAGATGGTGGGAGGCAGATGCCATACTGAGATTTAGTAAACAGGCTATATCACAGACACAGAGTTCTTCGACGGCAAGGAGATAAAAGATGATATTTATCTGTTTATTATCGGTAAATTTTGATAAAATACGAAGTGATTTTTGGACTTTTTCCTTTTCAAGGTAGTTCGTTGCGGTTATAACATTTTGTTGATTTATAACATCCACTTGACAGATACTATCTTTTTTCATAATTTTTTCTCCTAGCCGAACACAGCCCATAGCATGTCAAAGCTGTTGTTTTCAATCAAGATATACATCCCCAATCCTAAATAAACAACGGCAATAAACCATCTGCTATATTTCTCCAAAGTTTCTCCAACAGAAGGGACTTGTGCCAATTTTTGGGCAGAAAAAACCAAGAGATAAATCATGACTAGAAAGGTAAGTAAAGCCACTATCAAATTCGCTAAATTTAAGGTAATAAAATATGGGACAAAAACACCAATATTGTCAGCACCACAACTTGCAAAAGTAATCATAGCAACTAGAAAAACCAGGTTTTTATTATCTTTGCGCAAACCATCTTTTGCAATAGCTTCTCCATCAGAATCTCCTAAAAGTAAAACTTTGAGGCCTAGGAAAATTGGAATCAAACCGAGTAAACCTAAAATCTCTTTACTAGGAATATAATTTAAGACAAATGCAAAAAGCAAACTTAGCAATATTAGACTAACAGAGCCTAGAAATTGTCCTAAATAGATGTTAATGATGTCTTTTCTGCTTTTTCTTTTGGCAAAAAATAACATTAGGATAATAAGTAAGTCTACGGCTGTCCCAGAATACAGGATTATTGAAGTAACAACATTTTGAATCATAAAATACCTCATTCAAATATATTTTTGAATGTATTCTAACATTAAACTTTGTAGATGTCAACTTAAAATCCACCAATTAATAATTGCATGTCAATATTTGTATTGTGAAACTAGTTTCAGAAATATATAGTCTTAAAGTATGTCCACTGCCAATGGTTTTTTCAGTATTTAAGAGGAGATTTATAATGGTTCATTTCTATAAATTTATAAACGAGTTATATATTTTGTTTAACCAATTATTAACTATTTTTATCAATAATCTCTTCATTAATTTGTACTTTTTAATTTTGATTTATTTTTCGTGCATATTTTATATGAATTTAATTCTAATACATTTTAAATAAAAAATACGCAATTTTAATTGGCACTGACCCCCGTAAATGAGAATTAAATAAAAACACCTCCAAGTTGGATTTGGTACAATATAATCAAATGCTCATGGAGGTGTCTTTTTATGGTTAAAAAACGTGTGGAGACGGTGGTATTATTGTCAAGAAAATAGAATAACATGCTATAAAACTGTCGAAATAGGTGGCTTTTAGGATTTTAACAGAAATCAGTTCTATAATAAATTAAAAATCGTGTTGGTAGAAAAATCGTCTACTTCTACCAACACGATTTTACAAAGAGCCATTACTTACATCTCTTTTTCTCCTGTAAAACTATTGTATCTTGATACTTTAAGGAGTTTCAATCATTCGATCTGTTAACCGTTATTTTTTGGATCTAAACTTAATAACATAGCATTAATGGCGACGATGACTGTTGACACAGACATTAGGATTGCTCCTAATGCAGGGCTTAATGTGATACCAATAGGAGCCAAAATTCCTGCAGCTAGAGGGATAGCTATAAAGTTATAACCAGCTCCCCAAAATAGGTTTTGTTTCATTTTACGAGTTGTTTTGTGTGCTAATTCAATGAATGATTCAATATCTCCTGGATCAGATTGAGTCAATATGACATCAGCTGAATCCAACGCAACTTGAGTTCCAGCACCTATAGCTATACCAACATCTGCTAAGGCAAGAGAAGGAGCATCATTTACACCATCACCTACCATGATAACTTTCTTTCCTTCATCTTTAAGTGTTTTAACTAACTCATATTTGTCTTGTGGAGATTGATTTGATCTATATTCAATCCCTAAATCTACTGCCGCGCCTTGAGCCGCTTTTTCATTATCACCTGTTGCCATAATTGGTCGAATATTGTTCTTTTTAAGAGCTTTAATTAACTCTTTACTCGTTGGTTTTAATTCGTCCCCTAAAGCTACAGCACCAATGGCATCATCGTTTTCTACTAAGACACTAAGAGTTGCTCCTTTTGGAGTATCCATATCAAGATTACGTCCATAGGCTTTTTGACTGATTAATTGGTAACGGTGCCCACCTGCTTTACCCTCTACTCCAGAACCAGAAATCACATCAATCGAATCAAAAGATGCTGGACGTATATTTTGCTGCTCGGCGAAACTTATAATTGATTGAGCAATTGGGTGGCTAGATCCTCCTTCAATACCTGCCAATAAGGCAATGATTTCCTCTTTTGTATATTTGTCATTAAGAAGTTTTACATCTAATACTTTAAATTCACCAGTTGTTAAAGTACCCGTTTTATCTAAAATCATCACATCTGCATCTTGAGCTATTTCTAAGGCTTGGCGGTCTTTTACTAGTAAGCCACGGCTAGCTCCTAAGCTTGTGCTACGGGCGGTTACCAATGGAATAGCCAGACCCAATGCGTGCGGACAAGCAATAACTAATGTAGTAATAGTAAATATAACTGCCGTTGGGATATCTCCAATAATCATCCACACTACAAAAGCAATTAGTGCGACAATAACAGCAATATAGAAGAGCCACCCTGCAACCTTTTGCGCAATACTTTCTGCCCTGGAAGGCTGACTTTGAGCTTGGCTAATTAAAGTCTGTACTTGAGAGATAAAGGATTGATCACCTGTCTCAAGTACTTTAATATAAAGTACCCCTTCTCCATTTGTTGAGCCCCCGATTACTTCATCGCCAGGGCCTTTTTTAACTGCTTTTGATTCTCCAGTCAAAAGAGCTTCATTTAAACGTGATTCGCCACGCTCGATAATCCCGTCTGCTGGCACATTTTCTCCGGCTTGAACACGAATTAAATCACCTACCTTTAAGTCAGCAACTGGTCGTGTTTCAATTGAATCGTCTTTTAATACAACGTGAGCATCTTTCGGCACTAACTTAGCCAATTCTGCTTGTGCGTCTCCTGCTTCTCCAATAGCTTTCATCTCAATCCAGTGACCTAATAGCATGATTAATAGTAATGAAGCAAATTCAAAGAAAAAGTCCATCACGTGTTCACCCGTTACGTAGGTAATGATCACAGCATAAATACTGTATAAATATGAAACACTTAAACCTAAAGAAACGAGTGCCATCATTCCAGGTTTTTTTTGTTTAAATTCGTCAACTGCACCTTGATAGAATGGACGTCCACCATAAATAATTAATATAGTAGATAAAATAGCTACTACAATATCAGAATATGGAAAAGTAAACTGGAATGGTAGTTCAAATCCATGCAAAGGGACTAAGAGCATAATAATGATTCCTAGTGGCAATGACTTTAAGAAAAGTTCCTTAAAGCTTCCGTGATGATGGTGGGCATGCCCACTGTGTCCGCTGTGATTATGCCCACTGTGCCCGCAGTGATCATGCCCAGCATGATGTACTTGATGTTGATCCTTATGGTATCCATGTTCATCTGTGATTCCATGCTCGTGTTTTAACTTATCCATGTCGTCATAATCATGGTGATTATGGGACGAATATTTGTTGTCATTATTCATTTTAAATTCCTCCTTATGCTTAATGATGATGTAAATGACATTCGCATTGTTCTTCTGGACAATTGCAATCCACTTCTTCTACTGCGAAAGATTTTTTCATCTCTAATATTTTTTCTAGTCGATCTATATCATCGAAGCTTAAAACATGATCTTCAATGATGCTTCCTATTACATTTCCGACTTTCTTATTGCAAATACGGTTAAAAATATCTTCTGCATAATTCCTTACGGCTTCTTTCTCTTCAATATTGGCAGTGTAAATAAACTTTCTACCTTCTTTCTCTGTATTTAGTACGCCTTTTCCAACTAATCGACCTAAGATCGTTTTGATAGTGGATTGTGTCCAGTCCATTTTTTCTTGCAATACGGAAATGACTTTTTTACTAGTTACTCGATCATTTGCCCAAACTACACGCATGACTTCCCATTCTGCATCTGTGATATAAGTATTAAATTCTATTGTGCTCATTCTCCTTTCCTCCTCTTCGTTTACAAATGTAAACGAATATGCTCAAAAAAAGTTTACCATTGTAAACGAATTATGTCAAGTATTTTTATTAAATTCTCACTTTTTGGGGTCAGTCCCTTAAAACATGCTATTTTTATCATTGATAAATATTAATAGCTAACTTTCCGAAAAAAAACTATTTTTTATACAAAAAAGACATCCAAGAGAAAATTCTTGAATGTCTGTAAACGTTGATAGTATCGTATTGATTAACGTTTTGAGAATTGTGATGCTTTACGAGCTTTCTTAAGACCTGGTTTGGAAAGTATGAGTTTTAATTGGATTAAAAACAGCGTAATATCAAGGCTTTTCAGAATGATATCTACTGATTAATTTCATAAAATTTGAATCAATATTTTTTAAATAGGGGAATAGTTTAGTTCTGTAAGTATTAAAATAATACACCTACAAAGCTTATTATATCAGATTTCCCCGTTTTAGAAAAATAAATAGAGATTAAAACAATATCTAGATTTTCCAAAAATTCTTTGTCAAAACTCATGAAAAGGAATTCAACCATCCATATCATCTAAGGAGGATAGTCAAGACAACGGTAT
>NZ_JAPVZT010000013.1:0-76338 GCF_041432495.1 Streptococcus sp. 27098_8_73 | reverse complement strand
TTTTTTTATCTTTTTTTCATCTTTTCTTCCAAACCCCTCTAAAACTACCTATAAATCAATAACTAAAAGGGAAAGGTAACATCTTCCTACCTCTCCCTTATTCTCTATATCACCGTGCTGCTAAAGTCTATTAATGCTCTAGCTACAATTAAATTCATTCAAATATACTCAAACTAGTATAATACACAGTCCAATCAATCACATAAAGAAATTTACTTCAGCTTTCTATTAGAGGTTAAAAAGAAATTACTTTATGTCTCATTCATAAGCGGTAACAAGTAGCACTCTTCCCCTTCTTTTCGTTTCTCCAGACCTTTAACAGCTAATTGAAGGAGATCAGCTGCAAATGATTGAATAGAGTCTTGATCCGCTTGTGTCAACTCGATCTGCGAATACTTTCTGCGCAGTCTTTTATAGTTACGCCCCTCTAATTTGAAGAAATCACAATCTTTAAGATAAGCGGTCACTTCCTCAAGATTAGCCAACAATCCCAAATGAAAAGCTGCTGGTGCAAAGGTCCTATCGAGAGGCTGAGCACAAGTGCTCCTAAATTCGATCGTTCCCCGCGTTGTCAAATCTTGGTACTGGTAGCTTCTGTGATTACAAAAATCATCTGCATGGGGGATTACTAGGCTTTCCTTGCCACTTAAATTGTATCCCTTGATTTGCTCCTTCTTTAGATACTCTCCAGCTACGATAGGAGGAAAATAATAGGTGTCTCCCTCTCGCTCAACATTGAAAATGGCTGTATGATTTAAATAATTGAAAAAATCTTCCTCATCTTTGAAATCATGGGGATTAACACCGACATTTTCTACTAACAAGCCATGCATGGACTCTTCCCAGAAGCGGTCTCTCGAGATTCTAGTGTTGAAATCTTCTGTTATCAATTCCGAATTAGCGAAAAAATAGGCTTTAGCTGCCTCGATTTGATTAAAGGCATTGATTACCTGGATGAAATTCGTTCGAGAAACATCCAACTGTACCTGGCTTCCACAGATATAGCTGCCATAATCGGGATGGCGATGAAAGAAATCTCCGCCAATTTTCTCACTCAAAGCCAGATATTGCATCAACATTTGATAGCGAGGATATTTCACGGGCTGATTATCATTTTCCTTCCAGAATGGATGCAAACCGTGCCCCTGAAGCTCATGATGATCTTTGCGCAAAATTTGTTGAATAATGTCTAAGTAGTGATTGAAGCGTATTTCAACTTCCTGAATTACTTTCGCTCTTTCAAATGCAAATTCTAAAATATTGTAAGAAACTTCAAAAAGTATCCGATCTTCACTATCTGAAGCTTTTAATTGGATAGGATTGCCGTCTAAGTCCCTGCGTTCGACAATAAAACCATAATCGGAGTTTAGCCTTGCCAAGAGCTCTTTTGTAACACGGGTATCTGTTGCTCCACCTTCAAGATTCACAATTGGGAATTCCAACTCAATCCCAATATATAAGTCTGGATTTTCTTTAATATTGGCTAAATAGCGCTCTTTCAAAATATCAATTGAATCTTGCATCTCTTCTCCTTCCCTCATAAGGCCTTTTCTTTTCCTATTTAAAACTCAAAACGCCTGCTTACGAAATTGTTTTTCACTAAAAGCAATTTCGTAAACAAGCGTCTACGCTTTCATCATGATGATGAGTGTTCCCGCTAGGAAAATTCCTAGCGGTAGACCAGAGCTAGACTAAGAGCTTAAGAACTCCATCATCATAACACTCAACAAAATTGATAAAAATTATACTAATTCAATAATTGCCATTGGCGCAGCATCCCCACGGCGTGGTTCAGTTTTAAGAATACGAGTGTATCCACCATTGCGCTCAGCATAGCGAGGTGCCAATTCAGAGAACAATTTTTGAAGAGCTGTAGTTGTAGTGTATTTGTTAGTCTCTTCATTGTAGTTTTCTGATGCAATTTCGTTACGTACAAAAGCTACTGCTTGACGACGAGCATGCAAGTCACCACGTTTACCAAGAGTAATCATTTTTTCAACTGTTTTACGGATTTCTTTAGCACGAGCTTCAGTTGTTACGATTGATTCATTGATAATCAAGTCAGTAGTCAAATCGCGAAGCATTGCTTTACGTTGTGAGCTAGTGCGTCCTAGTTTACGGTAAGCCATGTATTCCTCCTTTATTTATCGTTTCTTAACCCAAGACCAAGGTCAGCAAGTTTAACTTTAACTTCTTCAAGACTCTTGCGGCCCAAGTTACGAACTTTCATCATTTCAGGCTCTGATTTTTCTGTCAAATCAAAGACAGTATTAATTCCTGCGCGTTTCAGACAGTTGTATGAACGAACTGATAGATCCAATTCTTCAATAGTACGTTCCAAAATGCGATCATCTGAAGATTTCTCTGCTTCCTTCATCACATCAGTTGAAATAGCAACTTCTGTTAAATCTGTAAAAAGATTCAGATGCTCTGTCAGGATACGAGCTGATAGTCCCAAAGCGTCTTCGGGAATGATAGTTCCATTCGTTAAAATTTCAAGGGTAAGTTTATCAAAACCATCGTTGCTACCAACACGAGCTGGCTCAACTTGGTAATTTACTTTTGTCACAGGCGTATAGATAGAATCTACCGCAAGTGTGCCCACTGGTGCATCATCTTTTTTATTTTCATCAGCTGGTACATATCCACGACCGCTATTCACAGCCATTTTCGCTTTGAAGCGAGCACCTTCACTGATTGTAAAGAGATAATGATCAGGGTTTACAATTTCGATATCACTGTCTGTCAAAATGTCTCCAGCAGTTACTTCTGCAGGACCTTCAACATCCAATTCAATCATCTTTTCGTCTTGGACGTAAGATTTCACAGCAATCCCTTTGATGTTCAGAATGATCTGCATAACATCTTCACGGACCCCAGAAATCGTATCAAATTCGTGCAATACTCCTTCAATGTTGATAGAAGTCACTGCTGCACCTGGAAGTGAGGCGAGAAGTACACGACGAAGCGAATTCCCAAGTGTTGTACCGTAACCGCGTTCTAGCGGCTCAACTACAAACTTGCCATAATTTTTATTTTCATCAATTTTTGTTATATTTGGTTTTTCAAACTCAATCATTTAGTTAACTCCCTCTTAAACGAAAAGCAGTGTAATTGTTTATGATTATACACGGCGACGTTTTGGAGGACGAGCACCATTGTGTGGCACAGGAGTCACATCACGAATAGCAGTTACTTCCAGACCAGCTGCAGCAAGTGCACGAATAGCTGACTCACGACCAGAACCTGGACCTTTAACTGTAACTTCAACTGATTTAAGACCGTGTTCTTGTGCAGACTTAGCAGCTGCTTCAGATGCCATTTGGGCAGCAAATGGTGTAGATTTACGAGAACCTTTGAAACCAAGAGCTCCAGCAGATGACCAAGCAATCGCATTACCATGCACATCAGTAATCATAACAATAGTGTTATTAAATGTAGCGTGAATATGTGCAATACCAGATTCGATATTTTTCTTCACACGACGTTTACGTGTTGGTTTAGCCAAGACTTTTACCTCCTATATTATTTTTTCTTACCTGCAATCGCAACGGCTTTACCTTTACGAGTACGAGCATTGTTTTTAGTGTTTTGTCCACGGACAGGAAGTCCACGACGGTGACGGATACCACGGTATGAACCGATTTCCATCAAACGTTTGATGTTAAGGTTTACTTCACGACGAAGGTCACCTTCAACCTTGATTGCATCCACTTCGCGACGGATAGCGTCTTCTTGATCTGATGTCAAATCTTTGACACGGATGTCTTCTGAGATTCCAGCCGCAGCCAAAATTTTCTTAGAAGTTGGAAGTCCGATACCATACACGTAAGTAAGTGAAACGACTACACGTTTGTCATTTGGAATGTCAACTCCAGCAATACGAGCCATGTTTTCTCCTTTCTATCTTATCCTTGACGTTGTTTGTGTTTTGGATTTGCTGGGCAAATTACCATAACACGGCCATTACGACGAATAACTTTACAGTATTCGCAAATTGGTTTGACCGATGGTCTTACTTTCATTTCTTATCCCTCCAAGTTTTTCGATTATTTAAAGCGGTAAGTGATCCGTCCACGTGTCAAATCATAAGGACTCATCTCGACAGTAACACGATCTCCCGCTAAAATACGAATATAGTTTTTACGAATTTTACCAGAAACTGTTGCTAAAATCTGATGTCCATTTTCAAGTTCAACCGTAAACATTGCGTTCGGCATCGTATCAACTACTTTGCCTTCGACTTCAATCACATCGTCTTTTGCCACGCAAAAGCACCTCCCTAAATTTCGATAGATTCCTCTGAGCACAGAGGTAACAATTATAAGTCAGACTAACTCATTGTATCACTACTTGTCAAATATTGCAAGCGGGAAAAACGCTTTTATTTTAAATTTGACAAGACTTTTTCGATATCTGAGAAGACTGCCTCAATCTCTTGATTGCCCTGAATGTCGTGAACGAGTCCTTGAGCACGGTAATGATCAATAATTGGTTGGCCTTGAGCGATATTAACATCCAAACGACGTTTTACTGTTTCAGGTTTGTCGTCTTCACGTTGATAGTAATCTTCTTCTTTGTAATCCACTGGTGGGTTGAAAACTTTGTGGAAGGTTTCCCCTGTTTCGCGGTGGATAATCCGACCACTCAAACGTTCTAACAAGCTGTCTGGATTTACTTCGATATTGATAACTGCGTCAAGTTGGATGCCCAAATCCGCAAGGATCTGATCCAAAGCATGGGCTTGGTCAATTGTCCGTGGATAACCGTCCAACAAGAAACCAGTTTCTTTAATATCATTTTGTGCCAAGCGCTCTTTCACGATTCCGTTTGTCACTTCATCTGGCACCAACTCGCCTTTAGAAATGTAGGATTTCGCTAAAATACCCATTTCTGTTTCATTGGCCATAGCAGCACGGAACATATCCCCAGTTGAAATATGTGCCACGTGGAATTGTTCCACAATTTTGGCTGCTTGTGTTCCCTTGCCTGCACCTGGCAAGCCCATAATCAAAAGATTCATGTTTTGTCTCCTTTTTTGTTTTTAAAGCAATCTATTAAAACACTTAATAAACTTTTTTAAAAACAAAATAGAAGGTTGACTAAGTCAACCTATTTCTATTCTGTTGTAGTATCCATAAATCCGACATACTTACGCTTCAGAAGGTAGCCTTCCAACTGTTTCATCCCTTCAATACCAGTAGAAATGATGATAAGAAGACTAGTTCCTCCAAGAGCAACTGCATCGGTCAGACCGAAAAGATCTTTGGCTAGGATCGGAATGATTGTGATAATCCCTAGGAATAGTGAGCCAACTGTCGCCAAGCGACGAAGCAATTTAGACATATATTCTTCCGTTCCCTTACCTGGACGAACACCTGGGATGTAGGCTCCACTCTTTTGTAAATTCTCTGCTGTTTTTTCAGGATTAATTTGTACAAATGTATAAAAGAAAGTAAAGAGAATAATCAAGAGAGCATAGGTAAACATACCACTGATGGTTGTTGTCGCAAGAAGCGACTGCGCTGTCCGAACCCAGGATGCGTTATAGCCCATAGCACTTACAAATTGGAAGATGGCTGCTGGAGCAGCTGTAATCGAACTTGCAAAGATAACTGGGATAACACCAGCAGGATTCACTTTTAACGGTAGGTAGGAACTTGAAGGGGCACCTTGAGCAATCTTCGTATATTGAATTGGAATTTTGTACTCAGCTTGTTGCACAAAGGTTGTGAAATAGATAATCACCAGAACAGCAACAATTAAAATCCCAACGAAAATCAAAGACGAATTGAGTCGATCGCTCGGGATATTAACAAAGTAATCTTCATAGATTCCTTTGATCATACCAGGAATACCAGATACAATCCCTGCAAAGATAATCATGGATACACCATTACCATAACCCTTATCTGTAATTTGCTCTCCTAACCAGGTCACAATTACTGAACCTGTCGTGAGGAGAGCACCAATCAAAAGATAGGTTTGCCAATTTGGATTCGCTACTAATTTGGTTCTCGACAAAGTCGCAAACCCAGCTGTAATCCCGATGGATTGGACAAAGGCCAATACCAGAGAAATATAGCGAGTTGCTTGATTAAGCTTTCTCCGTCCGACTTCTCCTTGCTTGCCCCACTCTACAAATTTTGGAAGCAAATCCATTTGCAAGAGCTGAACCACGATTGAAGCCGTGATATAGGGACTAACCCCAAGGGCGAAAACAGAGAAGTTACGCATGGCATTCCCAGAAACCAAACTAAGCATGTTTAAGAAAGGTAAATCGCTTAAACTATTCAATGCTTTGGCGTTAATTCCTGGAACGGTTATAGTTGTACCAATACGGAAAACTAAGATGATGAACAGTGTGAACAAAATCTTAGACCGTACTTGTTTTATTTTAAGTGCGTCTTTTAATAGCTTGAAAAACATAGGTCACCTCTCTTAGATGACTTCGACTGAACCACCTTTAGCAGTGATAGCTTCTTCAGCTGATTTAGAGAATTTAGCTGCTTTAACAGTCAACTTCTTAGTCAATTCTCCGTTACCAAGAATCTTAACACCAGATTTTTCAGCTTTTACAATACCTGCTTCGATAAGAACCACTGGAGTTACTTCTGCACCATCTTCGAAAAGATTTAATTGGTCAAGGTTAACAATCGCGTATTCTTTACGGTTTACATTCAAGAAACCACGTTTTGGTACA
This sequence comes from Streptococcus sp. 27098_8_73, assembly GCF_041432495.1. NCBI lineage: Bacteria > Bacillati > Bacillota > Bacilli > Lactobacillales > Streptococcaceae > Streptococcus > Streptococcus sp. 27098_8_73. The sequence continues at coordinate 69,635 of NZ_JAPVZT010000013.1, read as the reverse complement.
CGACGGAACAATGGAGTTTGTCCACCTTCAAAACCAAGACGAACACCGCCACCGCTACGTGCTTTTTGACCTTTTTGACCGCGACCAGAAGTTTTACCGTTACCTGATGAAGTACCGCGACCAACACGGTTGCGAACTTTACGTGAACCTGCAGCAGGTTGTAATTCATGAAGTTTCATTAATTTTTTCTCCTCTTTTGTAAAATGCTAGCGCTCGTACCAGAGAAAAGGTGTCTCTGATACAAACTCGCCTATACATATATTTAGTTTTAGGGGCTGAGAAAATTCTCAAATCCCCTAATGTATCTTAATAAAAGTTTTTCAGCTAAGGCTTACTTAACTTCTTCAACAGTTACCAAGTGAGATACAGCAGTGATCATACCGCGTACCGCTGGATTGTCTTCTTTGATAACTGAGCTGTTCAATTTGCCAAGTCCAAGTGCTACAACAGTTTTACGTTGTGACGGGATGCGTCCGATTGGAGACTTAGTCAAAGTAATTTTAATTTGAGCCATGAGTTCCCCTTTCTTAAGCCAAGTCAGAAACTGAAATACCACGAAGGGCAGCAACTTCTTCAGCGCGTTTCAATTGTTTCAAGCCTTCAACAGTTGCACGAACGATGTTGATTGGAGTGTTTGAACCAAGTGATTTAGATGTAACATCTGCCACACCTGCCAATTCGATGACGGCACGAACAGCACCACCAGCAGCAACTCCAGAACCTTCAACAGCTGGCTTAAGCAATACTTTCGCTCCACCAAATTCTGAAAGAACTTCGTGAGGAATAGTTGTACCAACCATTGGAACTTCGATCAAGTTTTTCTTCGCATCTTCAACTGCTTTACGGATAGCTTCTGGTACTTCTTGAGCTTTACCAGTACCGAAACCAACACGACCGTTGCGGTCACCAACTACTACAAGAGCTGCAAAACGAAGACGACGTCCACCTTTAACAACTTTAGTAACACGGTTGACTGCAACTAAGCGTTCTTCAAGTTCAACTGCATTGTCTTTAAATGCCATTTTCTAGTGTCCTCCCTATTAGAATTTCAATCCGTTTTCACGAGCTGCATCAGCCAAAGCTTTTACACGTCCGTGATAGAGATATCCACCGCGGTCAAACACCACTTCAGAAATACCTTTAGCAACTGCACGTTCTGCAACGAGTTTACCTACAACAACGGCTTGTTCAGTTTTAGTTCCCTTTGAAACTTCTTTGTCAAGAGTTGAAGCGCTTGCGAGCGTTACACCCGCTACGTCATCAATCACTTGAGCGTAGATGCCTGTATTAGAACGGAATACGTTCAAACGTGGGCGATCAGCAGTTCCAGAGAGTTTTCCGCGAACGCGACGGTGGCGTTTTTGGCGGATTTTATTTTTATCTGGTTTCGTAATCACAATTTTCACCTCTTATTATTATTGACGTGCCTTAGCACAAAATCGGAAAATAAATTGGCTGGCTGAAATGATCAGCCAATCAATATTATTTACCAGTTTTACCTTCTTTGCGGCGAACGAATTCACCAACGTAACGGATACCTTTACCTTTATATGGTTCTGGTGCACGAAGGCTACGTACATAAGCAGCTGTTTGTCCAACCGCTTCTTTTGAAATTCCGCTAACAACGATTGTTGTTGGGTTTGGAAGTTCAAAAGTAATTCCTTCTGGAGCTTCAACTTCGTCTGGGTGAGATTTACCTACAGCCAAGACAAGTTTTGAGCCTTGAAGTTGTGCACGGTAACCAACCCCACGCATTTCAAGTTCTTTCTTGAATCCTTCTGATACTCCAACAACCATGTTGTTCAAAAGGGCACGAGTAGTTCCGTGGATTGTTTTCATTTCTTTTGAATCGTTTGGACGGTGAAGAGTTACTTCAGTTCCTTCCACACGGATTTCAATATCTTTTGAGAACTCACGAGTTAGTTCTCCTTTAGGTCCTTTTACAGTTACGACGTTGTCATTGTTAGTGATTTCAACACCAGCAGGCAACACGATAACTTTATTACCAATACGTGACATGTTTATTTTCTCCTGTTAAATTGTCAGGCCGCAAGCGACCAGTTTTCACGGGGCTTAAATCGATTGCTCGATTTAAAGGAACATTTAGGTTTCAATTTCAAAGTGAATCTATGCTTCGTCTCGCAAGCATAACTTTGGATTAGGCAAGAAACGATAACGAAGAGCCACAAAGAAATTGAGAGCTAAATATTACCAAACGTAAGCGATGACTTCTCCACCAACGTTCTTTTGGCGTGCTTCTTTATCAGTCAGCAAACCTTCAGATGTTGAAAGGATAGCAATTCCAAGTCCGTTCAAGACTTTTGGAAGGTCTTCGCGTTTCTTGTAAACACGTAGACCTGGTTTTGAAACACGTTTCAAACCAGTGATAACTTTTTCACCATTTTGTCCGTATTTAAGGAAGACACGGATGATGCCTTGTTTGTCATCTTCGATGATTTCAACGTTTTTTACAAAACCTTCACGCTTCAGGATTTCAGCAATCCCTTTTTTGATGTTTGATGCAGGTACTTCAAGTACTTCGTGGTTCGCTTGATTAGCGTTACGGATACGAGTCAAAAAGTCTGCAATTGGGTCAGTCATAACCATTTTATATTTCTCCTCTTACTAGTAGTTTGCAAGCTGCACTTGCTAGTTAATGATTGAGCTAGGCTCAGAATAAGTTTCTAGGCTTCAAGTCCTAAGTGAGTCTAGGCATCGGCTTGTGGGCGTAACTAAAGTTAGGCAAAAGCCGATAACGAAGAATCATGACGGAATTGGAAGCTAGAATTACCAAGATGCTTTGGTAACGCCAGGGATTTGTCCTTTGTATGCTAATTCACGGAAGCAAACACGGCAAAGTTTAAACTTGCGGTAAACTGAATGTGGACGGCCACATTTTTCACAACGAGTATAAGCTTGCGTAGAGAACTTCGCTGGGCGTTTGTTCTTAGCAATCATTGATTTTTTAGCCATTTGTTTTACCTCCTATATTATTTTGCAAAAGGCATTCCAAGGCCTGTAAGCAATGCACGTGACTCTTCGTCAGTGTTAGCAGTTGTTACGATAACGATATCAAGACCGCGAGTCTTATCAACGTCATCAAAGTTGATTTCTGGGAAGATCAGTTGTTCTTTCACACCAAGTGTGTAGTTTCCGCGTCCATCAAATGATTTTGTTGGAACACCATGGAAGTCACGCACACGTGGAAGTGATACAGTAACCAATTTATCCAAGAACTCATACATACGTTCGCCACGAAGGGTTACTTTAGCACCGATCGCTACACCTTCACGAAGACGGAAGCCGGCGATTGATTTTTTAGCTTTAGTGATAAGTGGTTTTTGACCTGAGATAAGAGCCAATTCTTCAGCAGCTTTTTCAAGGTTTTTAGCGTTTGATACAGCGTCACCGACACCCATGTTCAAAACGATTTTATCCACTTTTGGCACAGCCATAACAGATGAGTAGTTGAACTTTTCAGTCAAAGCAGGTACTACTTCATTAAGATATTTTTCTTTTAAACGATTTGCCATTATACTTCTCCTTTCCTTCGTGATTAGTCAAGCACTTCGCCTGATTTTTTGTTGTAACGAACTTTTTTGCCGTCTACAAACTTGTAACCAACGCGTCCTGCAACACCATTTTTGTCAAGAACTTGAACGTTTGACGCATGGATTGGTGCTTCTTTTTCTACGATAGCACCTTGAGGGTTTTCGCTATTTGGTTTTTGGTGCTTCTTAACAAGGTTAACACCTTCAACAACTACTTTGTTTACTTTTGGAAGAGCTGCAACAACAAGTGCTTCAACACCCTTGTCCTTACCAGCAATTACGCGAACTTTGTCGCCTTTTTTTACAAACATTATTAGGTTTCTCCTTTAATTTCTTACGCCCATGAGGGCACCCTGGAAAATTCCCAGGGGACTTGTTTGATTTTAGATTAAAGTACTTCTGGAGCCAATGATACGATCTTCATGAAGCCACCGTCACGCAATTCGCGAGCAACTGGGCCGAAGATACGAGTTCCGCGAGGAGTTTTGTCTTCACGGATGATGACTGCAGCGTTTTCGTCGAATTTGATGTATGAACCATCTTTACGACGAGCACCTGATTTAGTACGAACGATAACCGCTTTTACAACGTCACCTTTTTTAACCGCACCACCAGGAGTAGCTTGTTTTACAGATGCAACGATGACATCACCGATGTTGGCGAACTTACGTCCTGAACCACCAAGAACTTTGATTGTCAGGATTTCGCGAGCACCGCTGTTGTCAGCAACTTTCAAACGAGTTTCTGTTTGAATCATTTAAGTTTTCTCCTTTCTGGTTTGATTAGATGATAACCGCTTCTTCAACAACTTCTACAAGACGGAAGCGTTTTGTAGCTGAAAGCGGACGAGTTTCCATGATACGAACGATATCGCCTTCTTTGGCAACATTATTTTCATCATGTGCTTTGTACTTCTTAGAGTAGTTAATACGCTTACCATAGACTGGGTGGTTACGTTTTGTTTCAACTACAACTGTGATTGTCTTATCCATCTTGTCAGAAACGACGCGTCCGACGAGGGTTTTACGTTGATTACGTTCCATTTTAGAATTTCTCCTTTCCCAAGTCTATTATTTAACTTCTGATTGAACAGTTTTGATACGTGCGATTTGTTTTTTCACTTCTTTCAAACGCGCTGTCTGCTCCAATTGACCAGTAGCGGCTTGGAAACGAAGGTCAAACAATTCTTTCTTCAATTCATTTTCACGCTTCGCGAGTTCTTCTTGAGAAAGACCACGAAGTTCTTTAACAAAATCTTGAATTTCTTTAAGTTTCATGCTTTCTCCTTATTCTGCTTCACGCTTTACGAATTTACATTTAACTGGCAATTTGTGGCTTGCAAGACGAAGAGCTTCACGAGCGATTTCTTCTGATACGCCAGCGATTTCAAACATCACTTTGCCACGTTTAACTGGTGCTACCCAACCTTCTGGAGCCCCTTTACCAGATCCCATCCGTACACCGATTGCTTTTGCAGTGTATGATTTGTGTGGGAAGATTTTGATCCAAACTTTACCACCACGCTTCATGTAACGAGTCATAGCGATACGGGCAGCTTCGATTTGACGGTTAGTGATCCAGTGGCTAGTAGTTGCTTGAAGACCATATTCTCCAAAAGTTACCTCTTTACCACCTTTAGCTTCACCACGCATTTTTCCGCGGAATTCGCGACGGTGTTTAACACGTTTAGGTACTAACATTGGTTATTTACCTCCTTTAGTGTTTTTACGAGCTGGAAGAACTTCACCACGGTAGATCCATACTTTAACACCAAGTTTACCGTAAGTAGTATCAGCTTCTTCCCAAGCGTAATCGATATCCGCACGAAGGGTGTGAAGTGGAACAGTTCCTTCAGAGTATCCTTCGCTACGAGCGATATCTGCACCGTTCAAACGACCTGATACTTGAGTTTTGATTCCTTTAGCTCCTGCACGCATTGCACGTTGGATTGCTTGTTTTTGAGCACGACGGAAAGCAACACGTTGCTCCAATTGACGAGCAATTCCTTCACCAACAAGGTGAGCATCCAAATCTGGAGATTTGATCTCGATGATGTTGATGTGTACTTGTTTTCCAGTCAATTTGTTAAGTTTTGCACGAAGTGCATCAACGTTTGCTCCACCTTTACCGATAACCATACCTGGTTTAGCAGTGTGAAGTGAAACGTTAACTTTGTTTACTGCGCGTTCGATTTCAATAGTTGAAACAGCTGCGTCAGCCAATTCTTTTTGAACGAATTTACGGATTGCAAGATCTTCATGAAGGTAATCCGCGTATTCTTTTTCAGCATACCATTTGGCATCCCAATCACGGATGATGCCGACACGCATACCAATTGGATGTACTTTTTGACCCACGATGTTACCTCCTTATTTTTCTGCAACAACCACAGTGATGTGGCTTGTGCGTTTGTTGATTGGTGAAGCTGAACCTTTAGCGCGTGGACGGAAACGTTTCATAGTTGGTCCTTCGTTTGCGAAAGCTTCAGATACTACCAAGTTAGCTTTTTCCAAACCAAAGTTGTTTTCAGCATTAGCGATTGCAGAGATCAATACTTTCTCGATAATGCCAGCAGCTTTGTTTGGAGTGAATTTCAAGATTGCGATTGCGTCAGCGACGTTTTTACCACGGATATTGTCAAGAACTAGACGAGTTTTACGAGGTGAAACACGCACTGTACGAGCCATTGCTTTAGCTGAAGTAATTTCTGCCATTTATGTTCTCCTTATTTTCTACGTGTTTTCTTGTCGTCTGCAGCGTGACCTTTGTAAGTACGAGTTGGTGCAAATTCACCAAGCTTGTGACCTACCATGTCTTCTTGGATGTAAACAGGCACGTGTTTACGTCCGTCATAGACTGCGATTGTGTAACCGATGAAACTTGGGAAAATCGTTGAACGACGTGACCAAGTTTTGATAACTTTTTTCTTTTCGTCGTTAGCTTGAGCTTCAACTTTTTTCATCAAATGCTCATCGACGAAAGGTCCTTTTTTAAGACTGCGTCCCATTTTTATATTTTCTCCTTTAAAATAAGTACCACAGCGGCCTGCGCTGCTAGGCAGCGCTACCGAGCTGGCGGATAGATTGTTTTAGATTATTTCTCGTTGCGACGACGAACGATAAGTTTGTCAGATTTCGCTTTCTTGTTACGAGTTTTAAGACCAAGAGCAGGTTTGCCCCATGGAGTAGATGGCGCTTTACGACCAACTGGTGCTTTACCTTCACCACCACCGTGTGGGTGATCGTTAGGGTTCATTACAGAACCACGAACTGTTGGGCGGATACCTTTCCAACGGCTACGGCCTGCTTTACCAAGGTTAACCAAGCCATGTTGTTCATTTCCGACAACACCAACTGTAGCGCGGCAAGTACCAAGAATCATACGAACTTCGCCTGATTGAAGACGAACAAGAGTGTATTTACCTTCTTGACCCAATACTTGAGCAGAAGCTCCAGCGGCACGAACCAATTCACCACCACGACCTGGCTTCAACTCAATGTTGTGAACCAAAGTACCAACTGGGATATTAGCAAGTGGAAGTGCGTTACCGACTTTGATATCTGCTTCAGGACCTGAAACGATACGTTGACCTACTTCAAGACCTTTAGGAGCGATGATGTATGCCTTCACACCGTCAGTATAGTGAACCAAAGCGATGTTTGCTGAACGGTTTGGATCGTACTCGATAGTTTTAACTACTGCTTCAACAGCATCTTTGTTACGTTTGAAGTCAATCAAACGGTAGTGACGTTTGTGACCGCCACCTTGGTGACGAACAGTGATGCGTCCGTTGTTGTTACGACCAGCTTTGCTCTTAAGAGAAACGAGCAAAGATTTTTCTGGAGTGCTAGTAGTGATTTCAGCGAAATCCAAAGAAGTCATATTACGGCGACCGTTTGTTGTTGGTTTATAAACACGAATTCCCACGATATTTCCTCCTTAGATTATTCTGCTTCAGCAGCTCCGAACAACTCGATTGCTTTTGAATCTGCTGTCAGAGTGATGATAGCTTTTTTAGTTTTATTAGTAAAACCAGTGTAACGTCCAACGCGTTTTGCTTTAGGTTTTACGTTGATAGTGTTGACATTAGCAACTTTAACTCCTTCAAAAGCAGCTTCAACAGCTTGCTTGATCAAAAGTTTGTGAGCGCGAGTGTCTACTTCAAATACGTATTTGCCTGCTTCAAGCTGAGCCATTGAGCTTTCAGTGATGACAGGCTTTTTGATAACGTCATACAAATTCATTATGCAAGAACCTCCTCAATTTTAGAGATAGCTGCTTGAGTAACAAGAAGTTTGTCGCTGTTTGCGATATCAAGAACACTTGCTGTTGTTGCTGTTGCAACTTTAACATTTGGAAGGTTACGTGCTGAAAGTGCAGCAAATTCATTTCCTTCTTCAAGAATAACAAGTACTTTTGTGTCAATGCTCAATGCTGCAAGCACTTTTGCAAACTCAGCAGTTTTTGGAGCTGTAAATGAAAGGCTGTCTACAGCTACGAATTTGTTTTCAGCAACTTTTTCAGAGTAAACTGATTTCAATGCCAATCTACGAACTTTTTGTGGAAGTTTGTAGGCATATGAACGAGGAGTTGGACCGAAGACGATACCACCACCACGCCATTGTGGAGAGCGGATAGAACCTTGACGAGCACGTCCAGTTCCTTTTTGACGCCATGGTTTGCGTCCGCCGCCTGATACTGCAGAACGGTTTTTAACAGCGTGAGTTCCTTGACGGAGGCTAGCGCGTTGGCTGATGATCACGTCGAAGACAACTGATTCATTTGGTTCGATACCAAAGATTGCGTCGTTAAGAACTACTTCACCAGCTTCTTTACCAGTTTGGTCAAATAATTTTACGTTTGCCATTGTGACTGATTTCCCCTTTCTTTATTATTTACCAGCTTTAACTGCTGATTTGATAGTGATAAGAGATTTCTTAGCACCAGGTACGTTTCCTTTGATCAAGATAACGTTTTTCTCTGGAACAACTTGTACGATTTCAAGGTTTTGAATCGTTACACGGTTGCCACCCATACGTCCAGCCAAGTGTTTGTTTTTGAAAACACGGTTTGGCGCAACTGGTCCCATTGAACCAGGACGACGGTGGTAACGTGAACCGTGAGCCATTGGACCACGAGATTGGCCATGGCGTTTGATTACACCTTGGAAACCTTTACCTTTTGAAGTTCCTGTTACATCAACAACATCACCAGCTTCGAATGTATCAACTGTGATTTCCGCACCAACTTCCAAGCCTTCAATGTTTTTGAATTCACGAATGAAGCGCTTAGGAGCCGTGTTAGCTTTCGCTACATGTCCTTTAGCAGGTTTGTTGCTCAATACATCACGAAGGTCATCAAAACCAACTTGAACTGCGTTGTAACCGTCTGTTTCAACTGTTTTTACTTGAAGGACAACGTTTGGAGTTGCTTCAACAACAGTTACAGGGATTAATTCGCCAGCTTCAGTGAAGATTTGAGTCATTCCCACTTTTTTCCCTAAGATTCCTTTTGTCATGAGAAAATGTTTCCTTTTCTATTTTTTGTCTAAAAAGTTTTTAACGAGCGTTTTTTATGCTCAAGATACCAAGCTTTAGATTAAAGTTTGATTTCTACGTTCACACCACTTGGAAGGTCCAACTTCATCAAAGCGTCAACTGTTTTTTGAGTTGGGTTGATGATGTCGATCAAGCGTTTGTGAGTACGCATTTCAAATTGTTCGCGAGAATCTTTGTATTTGTGAGTCGCACGAATGATTGTGTAGAGGCTACGTTCAGTTGGAAGTGGGATTGGACCCGCAACTTCAGCACCTGTACGTGCAGCAGTTTCTACGATTTTTGCAGCCGCTGTGTCAAGTGTACGATGTTCGTAAGCTTTCAAACGGATGCGGATTTTTTTGTTTGCCATCTTTTTCTCCTTTTTTCGTCTATTTAAGATAATAGGCTAGCTCCACAAGAAAACCGACAGGTGATTGCGTGGCAATGCAACCGAGCGTGTCGCAACCTCTTGCATCAAAGCTACACGCTGTTTTTTTACAGCACCATAGTATTTTAACACAAAGAACCAAGCATTGCAAGGGATTTGAGTAATTTTTTAAATCTTTTTTACTAGCCTAAGTTCTTGGAGTAAGTTCTGATCCTCTTATGTAACTAGAACTCAGTTTGACAACTTACCCATTGTTGGGGGTAGCGATAAAGATAGATACTGTCTGATCTGGATCATATTTTTCAAAATCAATACTATACTGACGTTGCAGTTCTCTTGCTTCTTCTGCCCGCCAAATTTGCTGCCAGGTATGAAGGCAACCTTTTGAATCACTTGTATCCACCTCAAATACTTGGTAAGTTTGCTCTGAAGTGTCAAAGTCCCAGTCTTCTTTATCAGACAGACTACAGAGCGACAAGCTGTAATCACCCTTGTAGTCGCTGGCATAATCATGATAAACTGCATAAATCGGAAGCCCTTGGGCAAATGCCTCCTCTACTTCTTTCTGGTGTTCCTGCCATAGATGGTTAATTTTTTCCATCATGTTTGGATCTTGAAAATTATTGGTAGAGATACTACTGATTATTTTTAAAAACATATTTTGCTCCTTTTACTTTCACTTCTAAGGTGACTGACTAACAATCGACCTCAGCTCTAAACCTTCTAACTACCAAGCTACTACTTCACTCAACAAAATGAATTAGCGCTCTTTGCGTATAGGATATATCACGCCGTTCACTATCAACTCCTCTTTCCTAGAGAGAATGGCACCCATAGTAAACAAAACGTTAAATTTACCAGTCTCAACCAGAGACGAAAAACATGTAGGCTTCGACCAAGACCAGCCTTCCAATTCTTATTGATATAGTTTGGAAAGTTTTTAACGAGCGTTTTTTATGCTCAAGCCTAAGATACAAAGGGATTCAAACTCAAAGCAAAAATAGGAAACCGACGCGCGTTTCGTGGCAATGCAATCGATTATGTCGCAACCTCTTGCATCACAGCTAACGCTGTGATTTACAGCACCACGGTAGAATAGCACAAAGCCCCTGCGATTTCAAATGAAGACTCTTAGAAATTCCTCTTGGAGCGGTTGTAGCCGTAGCGCTCAACAAAGTCTTCTCGGAATTCCAACAGATTATCATCCATAATGGCTTGACGAACCTTCTTCATGAGATTTACCAAGAAATAGAGATTGTGGTAACTTGTCAAGCGGAGGCCAAAGGTTTCATCAGCTTTGAGCAGGTGGCGGATATAGGCCCGCGTGTAGTTTGTACAAGTGTAGCAATCACAGTCGTGATCCAGTGGCGTGAAATCTTCCTCAAACTGGGCATTTTTGACAACCAGACGTCCCTCGCTGGTCATGCAGGTGCCGTTTCGGGCAATCCGAGTCGGCAGAACGCAGTCAAACATATCAACGCCACGGATAACACCATCAATCAAGCTATCTGGCGCTCCCACTCCCATGAGATAGCGAGGCTTGTTTTCAGGCAGCAAAGGCGTTGTGAAGTCCAGCACCGCATTCATTTCCTCATGAGACTCACCAACAGCCAGCCCTCCGATAGAGTAGCCTGGGAAATCCATGCTGACCAAATCTTGAGCAGACTGGCGGCGCAAATCTTCAAAGCCAGCTCCCTGAACAATCCCAAAGAGACCTTGATCGTGTGGACGAGTGTGGGCCTTGAGTCCGCGCTCTGCCCAACGGCTAGTCCGCTCGATAGACTTCTTGACATAGTCATAAGGCTGGTAGAACTGCGGGCACTCATCAAAAGACATCATAATGTCGCTGCCTAGGTTGTTCTGGATAGAGATAGCCTTTTCTGGCGACAGGAACATCTTGGAACCATTGAGGTGGTTCTTAAAGGTTACTCCTTCTTCTGTGATGTTGCGGCTGTCAGCTAGAGAGTAAACCTGAAAGCCACCACTATCGGTCAGAATAGGCTGGTCCCAGTTCATGAACTTGTGCAGGCCACCTGCACGGGCAATCAGCTCATCACCTGGCCGCAACCAGAGATGGTAAGTATTGGCCAAGATGATACCCGAACCCATTTGCTTGAGCTCTTCTGGTGACTGGGTCTTGACCGTCGCCTGAGTCCCAACCGGCATAAACATAGGCGTCGGAAAGGTCCCATGAGGCGTGATAATCTCCCCCAAGCGGGCACCCGTATGTTTTTCTTTCTTAATCAAACGGTATTTAATCGGTGAATCTGACATGTTTCCTCCTGCTGGGAAAAACAGTCCCAGCTATTTTCTTCTATAAAATAAGCGACAGGCGCTCATAAGATACCGTATGATTTTACCAAAAAAAGTCTTGTCTGTCACGATATGTGGTATAATAAAAATCATGAAATGGAGGTCTGTATGAATTTAAGCGAAATCCGTGCCCAAGCGCGAGCTATCCGAAATCAAACCAACGGCATTTTCTCTCTCTTTGCCATTCCAACTCTGGTAACCATTTTATCTACTTATTTGTCACCCAACCGTCATCTGGAGGAGATCGTTCCCCAGTTGGAGGTCAATCAGGCCTTTGTTGTGATTTTTGGTCGTCAAATTTTTCCACAAATCGTAGAATTTATCATCGCCCTGCTCTTTTTATCTGCTAGCTTCAGCATGATAGATGTCGTCCGGAAAAAACGCGATACGGTTGGCTTTACAGATATTGGCCGAATCTTTTCTGCCGAGCTTTTTTCGCCGATTTTTATCACACAACTGACCAAAAGCATTCTCCTCTTGCTGTGGAATTCTATCAGCCTTGTCGGTTCATTTTTCCTTATTTTCAGCAGTTACAAGGTACTAGCTATTTATGGAAAAATATCCGATGTGTCCCAATTGACAGCTGCTAGTCCTGAGGTGGAGCAAATCGTCAGCTATGCGCCCATGATGTTTCTCGGCACTCTCATTGTCTTGGCTGGTACGGCAGTCTTCCTGATGGCCAACTACGCTTACTCTCAGACCGACTTCATCCTTTATGATCAGCTAAGTACTGGCACCTACCAAGGTCCTTGGCAAGTTCTTGTGCAAAGTAGACGCATGATGAAAGGCTATAAGTGGAAACGTTTCTTGCTGGATTTGAGCTTTATCGGCTGGTATATCCTGATTGGTATCACACTGGGAATCGCTGGAATTGTGGCCTATCCTTACATCACAACAGCTCGGGTGCTCTTTTATGAAAATTTAAAAACACTAAGTAAGTAAAATGAGAGTGGGACAGAAATCGGTAATTCCTTAGAATTCGATTTCGTCGTCCCACCTCCGCACAGTTGAGTAGGGCTGTAAAAGCTGATGAAATCAGCGTAGTAGAGCCCACTCAACCACTGCGTCTTGCTTGACAATCCAAAGACAATTGAGAGACTAGGACTTTTGTCCCAGCCTCATTTTTTCGTCTAGATTTAACGCAGTTGGACTTTCACTACCAAGGGTAAGTCGGCTGCTAAACTCGGCATGAAAAGACGCAAACCTTGAGGTGTTTGCTCCCATTCAAGCGCGTCATCATAGCCTAGTAAGGATACCTCTTCTATGATGCCATGAAAACGAGACGCGGGATTTTCTCTTTCGTCTGCCAAGGCCTGAATCGTCAGCCACTGATTTGCTGCAGGCTCCATCAGAAAGGCATACACTGCTCCGCCCTTAGCCGTGAAACGGAAATCCTGGTTTGTATAAGGGATGTTTTTCCCATCCGAAAATGGCCCACTATCTACTTGTGTCGGACCTTCTCCAAATTGCCTCCACGCGCGTGAATCATAGATCGCTTGACCATTCACTTGGAGCCAAGCCCCGATCTCTCTCAAGATTTCTTGATCTTTTTCTGGAATCGCCCCGTCTCCTTTTGGCCCAATATTCAGCAGCAAATTCCCATTTTTGGACACGACATCAATCAAGGTCTGGATGATTTCTTTAGCTGACTTATAGTCAAGGTTCTCTGTGTAGCCCCAAGAATTTCGCGCGATAGCCGTATCCGTCTGCCAAGTGAAAGACTGGATCTCTGCGAAACCGCCGCGTTCCACTTCCACAATCCCTGCACCAAAAGCCAGCGCATCATGCTTGTAGCAGATGCTAGTCGGCTTCCCAGAAGCCGCTCCTAAATTATAATAATAGGCCGCAAAAAGCTTTATATACTCTTTAAAAGCTGCATGCTGAATCCACCAGTCAAAATACAAAATCTCAGGCTGGTAATCTCGAACCAGCTCACAGGTACGCAGGAGCCAATCATCTAGAAACTCCTGACTCGGATAAGGCTGACCAAACAAATCATGGTGGTCTGGCTCTGGCATAGCCGGCCAGTAGAGTTCCTCGCGACTGACTTCGCTGGCAATGTCACTGGCAAACTCCTTTCCATGTGAAAAGAAAAAATGATGCTCCGCCCGATGGGAGGAAGTACAAAAATGAACCTGCTCTCTTTGGGCTGCCTGACTCAATTCCCCCAAGATATCACGCTTTGGACCCATTTCTACACTATTAAAAGGAGAGAGCTGGCTAGCATAAAGCTGGAAGCCGTCGTGATGCTCTGCCACTGGAAACATGTATTGGGCTCCCGCTTCTTTAAAGAGGCGCAGCCATTCGTCCGCATCAAAATTTTCGGCTGTAAAGAGTGGAATAAAATCCTTGTAGCCAAAATCTTTGTGAGGCCCGTAAGTTTTGATATGGTGGTCAAATTCTGCCGTACCCTGGATGTACATATTTCGAGAGTACCACTCGCTCCCAAAGGCAGGAAGGCTGTAAAGTCCCCAGTGGATAAAAATCCCAAACTTAGCCCTTTTGAACCAGTGGGGAACTTGATAGGTCGCAAGAGAGTCCCAGTCTGGATAGAAAGGGCCTTGGTTGGCAACTCTTTGAATTTCTTCTAAAGATATTTTCATCGTTACTACCTCATCATTCGATTAAAACGCTTTCTTTTATTGTACCAATTTTTGGAGAAGAAAGAGCCATTTTACAAAAAAATAATCCAAAACAGCCCTGCGAGCAAACTTTCCCAATAAAGCAAAGAAAAAGGAACAGTAATTAATTCTGTTCCTTGTTTTTATATTGTCAGCATGGTGAGCACCTCGGAAAGCCACTCGCATCACGATGCTCATCATTCAACACATCAATTCGCTACACGATAGTAGGGATGTTGGCTTGCATAGGTAAAATCTTGCCCCACTAAAATGCGTTCTTTCGGATTTTCACTTCCAGTATCATAAAGACGAGCTCCTTTAGGAATGGCTGTAAAAGAGGCAATGTGGTGTCCAGCCTTATTGGCTAGAATAGCTGTGTATTTGCCCTCAAAAATTTGACCATCCACTAAAGTGTAGTCGCTTGACTCATTTCCTCTGTAAGTATGGGACAGCAAGCCATTTGCATCAAATACTAATTGATTGCCCAAATCGTCTTGCCAAGTACCAGCAATGCTAGAGAAATCGCCATTTGCTAGAGCATTGACATCCATACCGGAAGTTGTTGGAGTGTTTGAATCTGCTGGAGTCTTGTTTTCCACGGACTTCTCAGCTTGACTGGAAATGCTCGGGTCGCTAGAAGTCTGAGGAGTTGAAGAGGATGTCACGGAGTTAGAAGCAGAACTTTGCTTGGCTGATGGTTTAGTCGAAGACTTGCTAGAACTGCTAATCTTAGAGCTCTGAGAGGTAGAACTACTAGCCTCCGTGGAAGGCTTAGAGCTACAGGCGGCGAGCAAGAAAGCAGAGCACAAGGCAGTGGCTGTCAATAAAATAAGTTTACTACGTTTCATAATGGAATCTCCTTGCCGGTTTATCATTAATTTGCTACTCGATAGTAGGGATGTTGTGCGGAAGAGATTGCATCACTTCCAAGCATGATTTGTTCTTTAGGCGCTGGAGCACCATTAAGTGGCAATGCTACGCCTACTGGAACAGCGAATAAAGGATCACTACTGCCTGCTCCATTATAACCAAAATCAGCTCTAAACTTATCTCCTTCTACATGACCATTGTAAATAGCGTTATGGTTCAATGTTTCACCATTATTACGTTGCAATGTTACTAATCCATTTGCATCAAAAACTAATTGGTTGCCCAAATCGTCTTGCCAAGTGCCTGCAATGCTAGAGAAATCACCATTTGCTAGAGCATTGACATCCATACCGGAAGTTGTTGGAGCCACTGGAGTAGCCGGAGTTGTTGGAGTGTTCGAATCTGCTGGAGTCTTGTTGTCCACGGGCTTCTCAGCTTGACTGGAAACACTCTGGTCGCTAGATGTCTGAGGAGTTGGAGATGATGTCACGGAGTTAGAAGCAGAACTTTGCTTAGCTGATGGTTTGGTAGAAGACTTGCTAGAACTGCTAATTTTAGAGCTCTGAGAGGTAGAACTGCTGTTCACCTTCGTGGAAGGCCTAGAGCTACAGGCGGCGAGCAGGAAAGCAGAGCACAAGGCAGTGGCTGTCAATAAAATAAGTTTACTACGTTTCATAATGGAATCTCCTTGTCGGTTTATCATCAATTTGCTAAACGATAGTAGCGATGTTGGCTTGCATAGGGGACATCTTACCCCACCAAAATATATTCTTTAAAGCTTTTACTTTGTAACAAAAGAAATATTTTGTAATCCAATTGTAATTCTATGAAATAATTTTGTCAACATTTTGTGTGATATTTTTCTCAAAATTTATTTGAAATTTATAGAAATGCCTTTTTGATGCAAAAACACAGGAGTTCCTCCTCCTGTGCTTCGTTTCAAATTTTCTCTAAATCCTGAAAGATCCGCTCACAGGCTGCTTCTAGAGAATCTTCGTCCCTAAAGAACGATTCCTCTTCCCAGCCTAAGAAATCTCTATCTTTCCACCAGCGTCTCATATCAGCTGGGGCAAATTCCTCTTGCTTGGCTCTGGTCTGATGGCGACGGACGGTTTCTTCAAAAGTCAAATCATAGTAATAGGCTAGGGTCTGAGGACCAAACAAAGTCCGCAACCGCTCCAGCATGTGGCCATAAATATCTGTCTCGTAGAAACCTTCTACCAAGACCAGCAAGTCCTGCTCGTAACCAAAATGAGCTAGGCTTTCCGTCAAATCAATAGATAGGTTGCCCGGCTCAACCTTTTCCTTGAGCATGCCCCGTCTAACCGTATCCTGCGATATCAGGAGAGTGCCTCGGCCGTAGTGAGTCTGCAATTTTTTAGCTAAACTCGATTTGCCAGAGCCGGAATTGCCACGAATGATGACTAACTTGGCCATATTATTCGCCTAGAATCAAGCGGGTATGCTCGCGTTTGATGCAGCGATCCATGACGATATCGTCGTGACCAGCTGCACGCAAAATCTGTTCAGCTTCTTCATTTTCCAAGCCCAACTGAGCCCAGAAAATCTTGGCATCTGCTTCCAGAAAATCACGCGCCACATCTGGCAAAAACTCGCTACGACGGTAAACATCGACAATATCCACTGGGAAAGGAATATCTTTGAGACTGGCATAAACAGTTTCACCAAAAATCTGACTGCCCGCTGCCCGCGGATTGACTGGAATAATACGATAGCCCCGTTCCTGCATCTCCTTGGACACACGGTTGCTGGTCGTTTCTTCGCGGTCAGACAGTCCAACAACAGCAATCACTTTGCTGTTTTTCAGATAATGCTTGACGATTGCATCACTGGGATTTTGAAAATGATAAGTCATAGGCTTCCTCCTCATTCATAATAAAGTTGGATAGTTTTGCGGTATTTGCGTCTTAACTGAATCCGGGCTAAAACCTTAGAAAATAGATAATCCGTTCTAGGAGCATGGCTCCTTCGTCCGGATTCCTAATTTTCAGTCGGTTTTGACGCTCTTTGTATCTTGTTTTATTTTGCCTCGTACCAAGTTTGGCCAGCATTTTCATCTGCTACTAGTGGAACGGCCAGCTCAATCGCGGCTTCCATGGTTTCTTTGACTAGCTGGCGGACGGCTGTTAGCTCGTCATTTGGCACTTCCAGCACGATTTCATCGTGAACCTGCAAGAGCATGCGAGACTTGAAATTCTTCTCTGTCAGAGCTCGGTCCAGATTAATCATAGCGACTTTGAGAATATCTGCGGCGGAGCCTTGGATCGGGCTGTTAATGGCTGTGCGCTCCGCAAAATTTCGGATGTTAAAGTTGCGGGAATTGATATCTGGCAAAGAACGACGGCGATGGTAAATGGTCTCTACGTAACCCTTATCACGCGCTTCGCGGACGATGGTTTCCATATAATTCTTAATCCCTGGGAAGCGCTCAAAATAAGTCTGAATATAATCTTTGGCAGCCTTGCGGGAAATGCCCAGATTATTGGCCAGTCCGAAGTCGGAAATGCCATAGACCACTCCGAAGTTGACAGCCTTGGCATTGCGACGGTCATTAGGTGTCACATCCTCTGCCTTTTCAATACCAAAGACCCGCATGGCGGTAGCCGTATGAATATCTTCTCCATGCTGAAAGGCAGCAATCAGATGCTCGTCCTTAGAAATGTGAGCCAGCACCCTCAGCTCAATCTGGGAATAATCCGAGCTGAGTAGCACACTATCTGCCCACTCTGGCACAAAGGCCTTGCGAATGAGGCGCCCCTGCTCCAAACGAACGGGGATATTCTGCAGGTTCGGGTCAACCGAGGACAAGCGGCCCGTCTGGGTCAAATCCTGAACATAGCGAGTGTGAATCTTGCCGTCAGCCGCTATCGCCTCCTGCAGGCCGATGATATAAGTGGACTGGAGCTTGCTGATTTGACGGTATTCCAGTATCTTAGACACAATCGGTGCAATCGGTGCTAAACGCTCCAGCACATCCACCGCTGTCGAGTAGCCTGTCTTGGTCTTTTTAGTGTACTCCAGTGGCAGCCCCATATCCTCAAAGAGAATGGTTCCCAGCTGTTTGGGCGAGTTGATATTAAACTCCTGACCAGCCAGATCATAAATCTCCCGAGTCAGACTTTCCAGCGTCTTTTCATTTTCCGCCTGCATACCCTGCAGGGTTTCCCGCTCGACCTTAATCCCCGCAATCTCCATCTTGGCTAGGACAAAGGCCAGCGGTTGCTCCATTTCAAGCAACAAATCCAGCTGATCGTGGGAACGGAGCTGTTCTTGCATCGGCTCTTCTGTTTCCAACAGTACCTGAACCTTACGAGCTAGATGCTCAAAGAGCTGCTCTTGCTCCGGCAAAGCGCGCTTGGCTCCCTTGCCATAAACCTCATCATCCGTCGGCAGAATTGTTTGACCGTAAAGGCGAGCAATAGTCGCCAGCTCATTATCCTCGACCGTCGAAAGCAGATACTTGGCTAGGCGCGCATCAAAGGATGCTACTGGCAGTTCAATGCCGTAATGACTGAGCAGTACCTTGGTCCGCTTGAGGTCGTAGGTTTTCAGAGCTGTTTTTGTCAAAAACTCCTGAAAGAGAGGTTGCTGTAGTAAATCGCTGGAGCCGACATAAATCTGACGACTATCTCCCCAAGCAAGGCCGACAATCTCTTCCTTATGGTAGTTGTCACCCAAGATTTCAAAATAGAAGAATTGCTCTGGTGCCAACATATCTGCTGTCACCTCAGTCACTTTGGTAAATTCAATTGGTTTGACTTCTACTGGCTCTTGAGTCGTTCCTAGCTGAGCCTTGAGCTGCTTGAAGCCCATCTCGTCATAGAACTTGCTCAGGGCCTCTAGCTGCGGACCCTTGTAAACCAAATCATCCAGCCCGATTTCAATCGGTGCCTGAGTATTGATGGTTGCGAGGGTCTTAGATAAGAAGGCCTTGTCCTTGTCATTGATCAGATTTTCCTTCATCTTGGAAGCCTTGAGCTGGTCAATATTTTCATAGAGATTTTCCAAAGAGCCATACTCCAAGAGGAGCTTGAGACCAGTCTTCTCACCGATCTTGGTCACGCCGGGGATATTGTCCGACTGATCGCCCATCAGCGCCTTGAGGTCAATGAACTGCTCTGGCGTGATACCCATCTTTTCCATGAGGTAGGCTGGGGTAAATTCCTCAAACTCAGCCACGCCTTTCTTGGAAATCTCCACCACGGTATTATCATCCGTCAGCTGAATCAAGTCTTTATCTCCGCTGACAATGGTCACATCGTAAGGCACTGCTGTCTTTTCAGCCATCTTGTCCAAGGTCCCAATGATGTCATCCGCCTCGTACTGAGCCAAGTCATAGTAGCGGATGCCTAAGTAGTCCAGCATTTCTCGGATAAAGGGCAGCTGCTCCCGAAATTCATCCGGTGTCTTGGCCCGACCAGCCTTATAGTCAGCATACATCTCGGTCCGGAAGGTCGTCTTGCCAGCATCAAAAGCTACCAAGACATGAGTCGGCTGCACACGCTCCAAGAGATGATTGAGCATGAGGTGAAAGCCATAAATAGCATTGGTATGCAGGCCCGATGGACTCTTGAAACGGTCGATTTGATTATAAAGCGCAAAAAAAGCGCGAAAAGCAACGGACGAACCGTCGATTAATAATAATTTATTCTTTTTTTCCATAGGTTTATTATAACACGAAAGGCGGACAAAGACAGAAAAGGCGGCGTGGAAAATAGGTAGAAAATGAATGGAGATTTAAATTTTGCTATAATTATCCTATGAAAAACACTTACTATTTTATCCGTCATGCACATTCTAACTATACACCTGATGAAATCAACCGACCATTATCAGATAAAGGGCAAGCCTCCTTGGCGCAGCTTGACTTTTTAGCAGACAAACCCATTACCGCCATTTATTCTAGCCCCTACCGAAGAGCCATCCAAACGGTTGAACCTTTGGCTCATAGTCTGAAACTCGCTATTCAAACCGACAATCGGTTAATAGAGCGAAAGCTAAGTAGTCAAGCGATTGCCGACCCAGATTTTGAAGAAGCCCTCATGAAACTTTGGTCACGGCCAACATTTTCACTTGTTGATGGTGAATCCAATCAGCAAGCTCAACAGCGTGGCTTAGCTCTTCTTCACGAGCTAGAAAGCAAACATCAAAACGAAGAAATTATCATCAGTTCCCACGGCAATCTGATTTGCATCTTGCTGAGCGCATTTGACTCCAGAATTGATTATGATTTCTGGCGTAGCCTAAACTTTCCAGATGTACTGGTTTTAGACAAAGATGAAAAAATCACCCACCTCCTCTAAGAGAAATCTACCTTGCCTCGTATCGCCTAGCAAGAGCCAGCTATATCTTATCGCTCTTCTATGGTATAATAATAAAAACTAGGAGGTGAAGCATGTTCCCTATAACCATTCCAACTCTTGTGACTGAGGAAGTGTATCAACGATTTGCATGGTCTGTTTTCATACGTGGAAAAGGATTTTTACTAAATATTCTCATCTTTATAGGAATCATGTCGCTCTATCTGACCTTTATACCTGAGCAACTGAAGCGATTCTCTGTGTTTACCGTGCTATTTGCATCTTTGATTACATTCTCAGCCATATACTTTGGCATGGACTTTCAGATAAAGAAAGCCTATCAAAAAACTCCTTTCTGGAAGGATATGGAGCAAACTCTTATATTTGAGAAAGATAACTTTTCTGTGAAAAGCAAACGAGGAGAGTTTCTTTATAGCTATGATGACATCGTCAAAGTTTTCCATACTAAAGATGATTTTTATATCATGTTGGGGCCAAATGTCGGCTTCCCTATTGAAAAAAAGAACTGTTCTCCCGAGGCTCTTGAGTTCTTGCTAGAACTTCACATTGAGCATATGTAAAAGAAAAAGCAGGCTAGACTGACAGTAGATCAGTTCTAGCCTGCTTTTTATCTTGTAAATAATTGCTTGATGTCCACTAACTTCTCGATTTTCTGGTTGATTTCTGGTCGGTAGTCACAGAAGTTAATGCTCTGGATGCCACTGTTGACGGCAACATCCACATCCAGCGTCCGGTCGCCGATATAGTAGGATTCCTGTTTATTCAGTCCATATTTCTCGACCAGATAGTCGACACCTTCTGGGTGGGGCTTGCGCTCAAAGCCATTGGCTGTTGTGATGATTTCTATAAAATAGTCATGAATTCCCAAGTCTTGCAAGATTTGATGGGCATTGAGTCCCTTGTGGGTATAGACAAACTGGGCAATGCCCTGCTCCTCAGCCCAGGCCAGAATCTCTGCTGCCCCTTCCATCAGATGGACCTGAGCATTCTTCTCCTTTAGACTTGCCCCACGGAAGGCATTCATCTCGGCAGCGTCCAGACCTTTTTCAGACGCTACTTTTTCCAAAAGCTTCTGGACAGAGTGCTTTAGGATATAGCTGTGAATACTCGCCCTGTCAAAGTCCAAACCATAGTGGGCATAGGTTTCCTCAATCCCCGCCAAAATAGCATCATAGGAATCCAGCAAGGTGCCGTCCAAATCCCAAATAAACGCTGTTATCATGTGATTTCCCTCATTTTTCTGTCAAATAGAACCTTTAAAAATAACCAGCGGAAGCCATTGTCCAAGAGAGTCCCAGCCCAGACTCCCGGCAGACCCAAGCCAAAGGTCACACCTAGTAAATATCCTGAGACGATGCGAATCAGCCACATACCAATAGTCGTGGCATAAAAGGGCAGTCTGGCATTGCCCAGACCCTGCCAAACCGCTGTGTAAATCACGGTCCCAGCTGCCATGGGAGTGCCCAGCAGAGAAAAGAGGATGACCGAAAGACTAGCTGTGATCGCTCCGCTATTGTCCGTATAGAGTAAGGTCAGCGGCCGACCAAGGGCGTAAATCCCTAAAGCCACGGGCAGCATGCAAGCAAAAGACAGCCAGAAGGCCCGCTGACGAATCAGACCAACCGCTTGCATATCGCCCTCCCCAACCGCATGGGCTACCAACATGACTGTTGCCGTCGCTACCCCAAAAGCCGGCATGTAGTTAAACTGAGTCAGGACTTCCCCAATGGCATTCCCCGCTACTGCATCCGTCCCAAAGACGACCACAATGGCGATGATCACTACATCACCCGCCCGCATCATGAGCCGTTCTCCAGCAGCCGGCAAAGACAGGCGTAAGAGCTCTCCATCTAAGCCCCGGCTCCAGCGAATCGTAGACAAATCCAGCTCCCGCCAAAGAATCAGCACACCGACCAAACGAGCCAGCACCGTTCCCAGCGCTACACCGACAATGCCAAGCCGAAAGACGTAAATCCCCAGACCAGAAAAGAGGGCATTGAGGACATTGGTCAGAAGACTTACATACATGGGGAATCTAGGATTGCGCGTGACCCGCACTAAAGCTCCAAAAGAAGTCATCAAGCCTAGCAGAACAATAGTCCCACCAACCAGAGCCAGATAGAGACCGCCTGCTTCAGCCACCGCTTTTTCCGTCCCCAGCAGATCCAGCATCTGCCTACCAAAAAGCAGAGAAAGGAGACCTAGCAGAAGGCTCAGAAGTAGCGTCAGCTTGATAGCCTCAGCTGTGTGATAGTCCAAACGCTCCTTGTCTCCCTGAGCCAGAGTCTTGGAGATGAGACTGGAAACAGCAGCCCCCAGAGCGATAAAGATTGCCTGATAAATCGTAATGATGTTGCCGGCCACCGAGACACCGGAAATCGCAATCAGCCCAAGACTGGCCACCAGATAGCTGTCGACCATTCCCATGAGCATCTGCAAAAAATTCTCCGCCATAGCCGGCAAGGCGATATTCATGATTTTTTTATAAGTCGTCATAGAGAAATTTCTTCCTTTTAAGCATCAGCTACTTCACTTTCTTTCATTGGACGTCCTAAGAAAAAATCAGCCAGATATCCAGCTGATTTTAGGCTTTCTAAGCCATTTTTACAATCCTAAGTAATCCTCGACTGCTGCCTGCATTTGGTCGGCAGCGACCGTCGTTTTGTGGCGCACTGGGGCTGTTTCCAAGCCGTCCACAGCTGGTGGCAGGGCTACGCCAGAAAGTTCGTGCAGTTGGCCCAAAGCCTCAAAGTCACTGAGTCCTGTTTGACCAGTCACAGCCTCAACAGCCACGACTGGGAATTTATAAGGACTAGCGGTAGATGCGATAACTGTCTTGCGCTGATCCCCTGTCTCTGCCAGATATTTTTGATAGACAGCAGACGCAACGGCTGTATGAGGATCTTCGATGTAGTCAGATCCTTCATAGACCCGCTTGATTTCAGCTGCTGTTTCTTTCTCTGTCGCATAGTCAGCCGCAAAGAGCTCTAAAATTTCAGCGTCAAAGTCCGTCAGTTCATACTGACATTGCTCATTCAGAGCCGCCATCAAAGCAGCTGTTTTCTCAGCGCTATTACTAGACAGATGGAAAATCAAGCGCTCCAAGTTAGAGGAAACCAGAATATCCATGGATGGACTAGTGGTCACCTTGAAGCTCCGCTTCTTGTCATAAACCTGCGTCTTGAAGAAATCCGTCAGGACATTGTTCTCATTTGATGCGCAAATCAGCTTGCCAACCGGCAGACCGATTTGCTTGGCATAGTAGGCCGCCAAGATATTACCAAAGTTCCCCGTCGGAACGGTAAAGTTGACCTTGTCGCCTGCTGTGATTTCTCCCGTCTTCACCAGCTGAGCATAGGCATAGACATAGTAAACAATCTGCGGCACCAAACGGCCGATGTTCATGGAATTAGCTGATGAAAACTGAAGTTTGTGCTCCAAGAGACGAGCTCGTAGGTCTGTGTCATTGAACATGTGCTTGACATTAGTCTGGGCATCGTCAAAGTTGCCGTCAATAGCCACCACATGCGTATTGGCACCTGTCTGTGTCGTCATTTGCAGCTCTTGAACCTTGCTGACACCGTCTTTGGGATAAAAGATGATAATCTCAGTCCCCGGAATGTCCGCAAAACCTGCCATAGCCGCCTTGCCTGTGTCGCCAGAAGTCGCCGTCAAGATGACAATTTTGTTTTCCAAGCCATGCTTTTTGGCTGCGGTTGTCAGCAAGTGAGGCAGTATGGACAAAGCCATATCCTTAAAGGCAATGGTAGATCCGTGGAAAAGCTCTAGATTGTACTGACCATCCAGCTTGACCAAGGGAGCAATTGCTGCATCATCAAACTTGCTGTCGTAAGCATGGTTGATACAGTGGTCCAGCTCTGCTTCAGAAAAATCATCCAAAAAAGCAGACAAAACCAGCTTGGCTACTTCCTGATAGGAAGCGTCTTTGAGCTTGGCAAAGTCCAAATCGACCTGCGGATAGGTAATGGGCGTAAAGAGCCCGCCGTCTGTTGCCAAACCTTGCAGAATCGCCTGGCTGGCTGTTACTCTATTCTTTTCGTCACGCGTTGATTGATAAACTAAGGTCATTCTCTCTCATCCTTTATCTGTAGTTCGCTTTATTATATCAAAATTAATTAGAAAATTCTTCATTTTCATCAAAATTAAAGAGTAAAAAGAGTCGAAATCCTATGATTTCAACTCAATCAAATGTTAAAACTCAGACAAGGCTTTTATTTGCTGACCGTTTTTATCGAAATTGTCTGGGCTCAGCCATTTCTCCAGACGAGTCTTAACGGCAGGCCAATCGCTATCAATCATGGAGAGCCAATCAGTGTCTCGGTTGCGCCCCTTATAGACGACTGCCTGACGAAACCTACCTTCATAGGTGAAACCAAGTCTCTCTGCTGACCGTCTTGAAGGCTGATTGAGGGAGTCACACTTCCATTCGTAGCGGCGATACTCCAGCTCTTCAAAGACATAGCGCGCCAGTAAGTACTGGGCTTCTGTAGCCAGTCTGGTGCGCTTCAGCTGCGGTGAATAGGTCACAGCGCCTACTTCAATCACACGGTTGCCTCGGTCAATCCTCATTAATGCGAAGGTTCCCAGCGCCTTGCCACTCTCCTTGTCCACAATGGCATAGTGGAAACGATCCTGAGCTGCCAACATCCGATCTAGCTTCTGGGACCATTCTGCCTGATTTTGGGCAGGATTTTGGAAGAGATAGGTCCACATATCCGCAGGAGAATCTGGGCCATACACTTCATACAAATCCGCTCCATGCTTGTCCTTGGACAACCGCTCAATGACAACATACTGGCCTTCTATTCGCTCTAGCTTAGGTAAGTCCCCCGGCTTAAAATCCGGCAAAGCCTCCCCAATAGGCTGGCCTAGTTCATTGATTCGCATAAAAAACCTCACAATCTAGCTTTACTGATTTCCAAAATAAGAATTGGAAGCTGCAATGGACAGTGGCTCCTATCTCCCTTGCTTCAGATCCAAACTTGGAACATTACTTGTGTAAATTATATCACTTTTTCCTGTACCCGACACAATCTTTAGGAAATAGCTGCTCAGAAAGAAAGACCGTCATGTTATCAGGAAATACTGAAACTACTGATCGCTCATACTCCAATGGAAAGTGAGGTCTGATAATTCTTGACTGTGAAAACACTTTATTCCCTCTAAACTATGTTATAATGAAATTATGTTTTATTATTTTGACCAAAGAAAGTGACCCATCATGAGACACCAGCAAAATATCTTGGCCATCATCGAAAGCTGTTACGACACTATGACCGATGTCGAAAAACAGATTGCCGACTATTTTTTAACTCCGACAGAGATAGAAGGTGATCTGTCCTCCCTCGAAGTAGCCCAAACTTTACACATCTCACAGGCGGCCTTGACCCGTTTTGCAAAAAAATGTGGCTTCAAGGGCTATCGGGAGTTCAACTTCCAATATCTCCAACAGCTGAAAATCAGCAAAACGGAGCATACAAATCTGAAAAATCATTCGTCCCGCCAGGTGCTACGCAACTATATTCAAATTCGGCAACAAACCGAGGACTTGATTGACGAAAAAAGGTTGGAGCGCGTAGCCCAACTGATTGAAAAAGCGGATCGTGTCTATTTTTTTGGCACGGGAAGCTCGGGGCTCGTCGCTCGCGATATGAAACTGCGCTTCATGCGCTTAGGGGTTATTTGTGAAGCTCTGACAGATGCGGATGGCTTTGCTTGGACAACGAGCATTTTAGACAAAAACTGCCTAGTTATCGGCTTTTCTCTTTCAGGTCAAACCCCGTCCATTATTGACAGTTTGATTGATGCTAAGGGCATGGGAGCCAAGACCGTGTTAATCACTGGCCAGCCTGATTTGATTAAAGAAGACTTTTCAGAAATCATCCCAGTTGCAATGCAAAGTAAACCTCAGTTCATCCAACGAATCTCAGCTCAGTTCCCAATGCTGCTGATGATTGACATACTTTATGCCTTTTTCCTAGAAATTGACCGAGAGAGAAAGGAAAAAATCTTCAATAGTTACTGGGAAAATCACAAACTTAACGGCTATTACCGTAGGCATCAATAAAAGGCTAGGACAAAAATCCTGGCCTTATTTTTAACTCCTTGATGGGTTACTGATTGCTTAACCTCAAGGGGCTGATACTTCTTAAAAGTCTTGGGCAACCTTTTAAATCTACTTCTAAAGACAAGTGAGCAAAGTTAAATTTTTGAAAATTTAGTTCTATCCACCGAATTTTTCCTGTCATTTCAACTTCTTCTAAAATACTATCTGTCCATCTACAGAAGCAGTTTTTCTAGAACCAAGAAACCTGAGGTCACCCCCCAGGTTTGCTTAGATTACTGATGTTTATTTTTAAAGTGGTAGTAGGCTCCGAACATGCCTGCCGTATTTTGGTGATAGGCAAAGGCTAGTTTGGTCTTCTCAGCTATGCTCGGCACCAGAGCATCCTTGAGAGCCGCTTGGATACGCGGTCGAAGAATGGCCTCTTGCCCCATAATACCACCGCCCAAGACGACGATTTCCGGATTAACCACATAGCAGATATTGGCAATGCCTTGACCCAGATAGCCTACCATGCGGTCAATTCCTTTGATACAGATGGCATTGCCCTCTGTCGCTTCTTTGAAAATCCTTCGACCATTCCAGAGAGAGGGATCTTCTCCGTGCAAGTCAGCAACATATTGAACCAAGGCTGTGGTCGAAGCTACATCCTGAAAGGCTCCGTCCGGCAGGTGCAGATAGCCTACTTCGCAGGCCGAGTTGCTAAAGCCGTGAAAAACTTGCCCATCCGCTACTAGACAGCCACCAATCCCTGTCCCAATCGTTAGACAGACCGCAATTTTTGCTCCCTTACCATGGCCAGACATGACCTCAGCCAGACCGGCACAATTGACATCATTCTCAATCTCGCAAGGAATGGAAAACTCCTCCTCCAAGACCTTCTTAAATTGCGTCCCAGCATAATTAGGAATCTGAGGACCAGCATAAAAGATCTCTCCCTTGTCTGGATCGACCATGCCAGCTGAGGAGATACAAATCCCCTCAATCGAACCAGCCTGCGCATAGTCCGCAACTATCTTTTGAACCTTACGCATAATCTCTGGACCACCCTTATGGGCTTCCGTAGGTATTTCATGGGCTTCTACTAGCGTTTCTTGGTCGTCGATCAGGCCGTATTTGATATTGGTACCGCCAATGTCAATCGTAACATAATTTCCCATAAGCATCCTTCTTTCTTTTAGAGGAAGCGCTCCTTAGTTTCTTGGATCAAGGCCGCTGCTGCTTCTACGACCGGACAGTCTGCTTCTACGACTGGTGTCAAAGGAGCACGGACAGAGCCGATAGCCAGTCCTTCGTTGAGCTTGAGAACTTCTTTGATAACAGCATACATATTGCCGTGAGCACTGGTTAGCTTGCCGATAATATCGTTAATGGCAAACTGCAACTCTTTAGCTCTTTCTAGTTCCTTGTCTGCAATCAGTTGATTCAGTTTAAGGAAGAGTTCTGGCATAGCCCCGTAGGTACCACCAATTCCTGCTGCTGCTCCCATGAGACGACCGCCCAAGAACTGCTCATCTGGACCGTTAAAGACCAAATGGTCACTGCCACCAAGTGCTGCAAATGTCTGGATATCCTGAACTGGCATGGAGGAATTTTTAACCCCAATCACGCGCTCATTTTTCAGCATTTCCTTGTAGAGACTCGGAGTCAGCGCTGCGCCAGCCAATTGCGGAATATTATAAATCACAAAATCAGTATGCGGGGCAGCCGCACTGATATCATTCCAGTACTGAGCGACAGAGTATTCTGGCAGACGGAAATAAATCGGCGGAATAGCCGCAATGGCATCAACTCCTAGAGCTTCCGCATGTTTTGCCAACTCAATACTGTCTTTAGTATTGTTGCAGGCTACGTGAGCAATAATAGTCAGTTTGCCCTTAGCAACTTTCATTACTTCTTCCAAAATTACTTTTCTGTCGGCCACGCTCTGGTAGATACACTCGCCTGACGAGCCGTTGACATAGAGACCTTGCACGCCCTTGTCGATGAAATACTCCACCAAAGCGCGAGTCCGCTCCGGGCTGATTTCACCCTCCTCGTCATAACAAGCATAAAAAGCTGGGATGACACCGTGATATTTCTTTAAATCTTTCATTTTCAAATTTTCTCCAAATGTACTAATTCTAGATTATAGACTGCTATATTTAGCGAAGATTTTTTCCAAAATAGGAAGCTGCAAAAGAGCCAGACCTGCAAAGCCGATAAAGGCAAAGAGGGAAAACCCTAACAGCAACACAAAGCCTGAACTGTAGATGATGACAAGGATCGCAGCTATAACCGCCATCATAACAAAGAACCAAGGAAAATTCAGACTTACAATCACTAGGCTGGTCTGTAAAAGGTCTCTAAAAGACATGAGAAACTTACCAGCCAAGGGATAGACGCAAAGAGAAAGCAGGATTGTAAAAATAATAATTCCAAAACAAACTGCCTTTAAAACTTGGAAAGGCAGGGCTTCCTGCGTCCGAAAAAGCAGGAGGTCAAAGAGACTGATGCCGACTAAAGCCAATTCCAGCAAGCCCAGTTTGAGCCCTTGCTTCCAATTCTCTCGAAAGATTCGAGTGTAAGTTCTGATTACTTTTACCCGTCGGTTTCCCTTGATTTCAAAAAGTGCTTGATAGAGGCTGATCTTGGCAATCCCAATCGTCACCAAGGGCAGGCAAGACAAGAGAAAGAGAAGATTGACCGTCATCAAATCCAGGATTTTCTCACAGATTTGCATGAAGAAATTATCCGTATCAAATATAGCTCTGATGAGTCCTGTTCCCTTATCTGACATAAGTCTCTCCTTTCTCTGCTAGCCTTACGCATTCAAAAATCTCGCCAACCTAGGGCTAGTCTATTAAAACTTTAAAAAGATACTTTCTGACATTTTCTTCCAGACCCGCATAGCCATTTGGCTGATGAGCCTCTCCTGGAAAGAAAATCGCAAAATTATGGTAACCCAACAAGAGAGGATAACGATTTTGACAATGAACAAAGCCGATATCCGCCTCTTCATCAAAGGCCACTGCCTCATCGACCACCTGGCTACCGTAGGCAGAATATTCATGCCCTGCTACTAAGAGATGAAAATCTGCATATTTTTTATGATATTCAAATTGATCATTGGCTTCTTGATTAAGGGTATTTTCCTGAACCAAGAGAAAGACCTTGTCTCCATCCACTTCATAGCGTCCCAAGTCAAAGCTGTCTTTGCGGTGCTCATAGAGATAATCAATCGCTTTATCCAGGTTCGGATGAAGGCCCTTGTAACGAGTCACATTTTTTAAATCATCAAAAATCATAGTTTTATTTCCTCTATTGAGCGCCTTATCCTTTGACAGCTCCCATAGTAATCCCTTGGGTAAAGGATTTTTGGAAGATAAGGAAGACTGCTACGATTGGCACCGCCGCCAAAGCAGCACCGGCCATAATCAAACCATAGTTGGTTGCCATCTCAGCCTGCATGGTCGCAACACCTAACGAAATCGTCAGATTGTTCCGCGAGGTCAACATTACAAGCTGCATGAAGTAGTCATTCCAAGTATTGATAAAGGTGAAGATAGCCAGAGCAGCAAAGCCGGGTTTGACGATAGGAAAGGCTACACTCCAGAAGGTCCGAATTTCACCACAACCGTCAATCTTAGCTGATTCCAGAAGCTCTGTCGGGATATTTTCACTAAACTGCTTCATGAGGAAGACCCCAAAAGGCCAGCCAACTAAAGGTAAAATGACCGCCCAAAGGGTATCGTGGATTCCCATGAAATTGACAATCCGCACTAGAGGTACTAGGACAACCTGCTTAGGCAAGGCCATAGCCGCGATAAAGATAGCAAAGAGAATCCGTTGCCCATAAAAGCGTTTCTTAGCCAAAACATAACCAGCTAGGGATGATGTCGCACAAACCAAGAACATGGTCGCAAGAGAAATGAAGACACTGTTCCACATCCACTGCAAAGCCGGATTTTGAACGGCTAATTGCTGGAAGTTCTCTGTTGTCGGGTTTTGTGGCCACCATTGAGGCGGAATCATAATTGTATCCGGCTGAGATTTAAAGGCTCCAGTCAGAATCCAGTAGAATGGAAAGATAAAGAGCACGGTCAAAAGTGCTAAAATCACAGATGAGAACACTTTGAATGAACTAATTTTTGGGGGTTTCATATTCCTACTCCTTTCTTTAATATTCCACATCATTACCGAGGATCTTGAACTGAGCGAAACTGATAATCGCAATCATAATCGCCAGAAAGACTCCCATGGTGTTTGCATAGCCATATTCAGATAGCTTGAAGGCTTTTTCATATAGATAGTACATAAGTGTACTAGTTGAATAGTTTGGTCCACCTGATGTCAACAGCTGAATCAAGGCGAAACATTGGAATGAGTTAATAGTTGTGATGATAGCGATATAAAGTGTCGTTGGCAAAAGGCTCGGCCATTTGATTTTCCAAAAGACTTGCATCTCTGTCGCTCCATCCACACGCGCAGCCTCCACTAGAGAATTATCGATATTTCCCATAGCTGCGATGTAGAGAATGATTGGCTGACCGACAGATGTTGTCAGCAAAATAACAATGATAGCAGCTAATGCCCACTGTTTGTCTCCCAACCAAGAAATGTTTTGGTTGATGATATGGCCAGATTTCAAAACAAAGTTCAAAATACCAGATAGGGGATCGTAGATCCACTTCCACACGACTGTCACGGCAACACTACCTGTAACAACCGGTAGGAAGAAGACAAAACGGTAAAAGGAGCGAGAAACAGCATTCATCTCATAGGTCTGTGAAGCCACAAACAAAGAGAAGAGCACAACTACCGGCACAGAGCCGATTACAATAATGACTGTATTAATGAGTGACTTAACAAAAACTGGATCATTGAACATCCGAATGTAGTTATCAAACCCAACGAATGTAAATGAGGTCATTGTATAATTAAAGAAACTAGTGATAAATCCCATTATCATAGGCGCCAAAACAAATACTGTAAAGAATATAAGAATTGGAGCTAAAAACGCATATGATATTAGGGTTTCTTTCATTCTGATTTTATTGACTTTCACAATGAGGTACCCCTCTTTCAAGATTTTCTAACAAAATACCCCTTTTTCTATTTTTAGAGACTGACAACAGAAAAAGGGGCGGATTTTAAACTTGCTTATTTTTTAGTAATCGTTTCGTTTGCTTTTTCAGTAAATGTCTTCAAAGCAGGTTCAACTTTTTCATCTCCATTAGATACAGATTGCAACATTGGGAACCAGAGTGTTCTCATTTCTGCAAATCCATCAATGGTGTTGTAGTATGGTGAGTAGTATTTAGTCCAGCCACTGATTGTTTCCATACGCTTGTCATCATAGAGTTTACCAAATGATGTACGAACTGGGAAAGCACCTGTACGAACAACGTCCTTAGGTCCCCATTCTTTGTCATCAGCGATGAATTTCACAAATTTCTTGGCTGCTTCTACTTTCTTGTCGTCTTTGTTGTTAAAGACTGCAAAACCATTTACAAGGTATTCAAGGGCTGGTTTGCCTGAGTCTGATGGGAATGGTACTTCCACCACTTCTACTTTACTTGCTTCCAACAATTTAGCTTGGATACCATTTTGTGCTGGTGCCCAAAGTACAGTGTAAGAAGTTTGACCGTTAGCGAAGTTTTGGATGTCTGCTCCACCATCGTATTGAGAACCGTTCATCATGAGACCATTGTTGATCCAGCTCACTGCTTTTTCAAGACCTTTGACAAATTTCGGATCATCAGTTGTATATTTAGTTACTTTTTCGTCTGTAACAGATCCACCATAGAGGTTAGCGATGAAGGCACGAGTTCCTTGGTCACCACCTTGACCGTTACTGAAGAGAGAGCCAGGTGTATAACCCTTGTCTTTAAGCGCTTTCAAAACTTTTTCAAAGTCATCTGTTGTCCAGCCTTCTTTAACTAGGTTGAGGACACCAGCATCTTCCAACATTTTCTTGTTCATTGCCATGTAGAATGGAGCAGAGCTGATTGGATACATATAAGCTTTGTCTCCAGCCTTGCTGGCTTGGATAATATTGTCGTTGTTAACATCTTTGACGAAATCATCTGTGAAGAGGTCGTTCAAGTCTGCCAACTTACCGTTTTTACCGTATTGAATAATCCGGCCTGGTGCATCGAAGAGCACATCTGGCGCTGTTCCAGCCTCGATAGCTGTCGTAATTTTTTCTGGACCTGACTTGAAGTCGATTGTTTCCAAATTAACATGAATATCTGGATTTGCTTTTTCAAATGCTTCAATGATGGATTTCTCATAAGTTCCCACACCGTCATTAGCATTTTCTTGAGTGAAGACCGGGAATGCCCACCAAGTAATCTCTGTCTTACCAGATTTATCACCAGAGCTAGCTGCTTTATTTGAGCTACCACCACCGCTACAAGCTGCTAACGTAAGAACTGCAGCTCCCGCTACCAATGAACAAAGCAATTTCTTCATTTTCATTTGTTTTTCTCCTTTAAAATTAAGATTCCAAGCTGACCTAAACAGCTTTTACCTGCCTATTGGAGAGTGAGACGGACCTCTTTCATTAGGCGCCCCAGCCTCGTTTTTCCTGTGTTATTCTATGGACAAGCGTCCACCTATATTTGATTAAAATCCTAAACTTTTAAAAGTACAATCACTCCTTCTCTGTGACCTTTCTTTTATCCTAAAATAAAGTCAGTCAGTTCATTTTAGGTTGTTTTACAAAGTAATTCGTTTTTGAGTCTCACTATCAAACAGATGACTCTTAGGTAGTTTGAAGGTAAAGCGAAGCTTCGAACCTGGCTCCAGATAATTAGAAGCATCTACCTTGGCTGAAAACTCTTGGCTACCCACCTTACAGTAGAGCACTGAGTCACTACCCAGCAACTCTGACACGACAACTTCCGCATCGACCACATCGCCAGGGAAAGTATCCTCTACAATCAAGTCGGCTGAGATATCCTCTGGTCGGATACCCAAAATAACTTTCTTACCTTGGTAGCCTTTTTCTGTCAAAAGCTTCTCTTGACCACCTGTCAGGGTAAGATTGAGTTGATCACCATCAGTTAGTTGATGACCAGATACCATCACTTCAAAGAAGTTCATAGCTGGACTGCCGATAAAGCCTGCAACAAACTTATTCGCTGGTTCATTGTAAAGCTCTTGCGGAGTTCCGACTTGCTCGATACGACCGATAGTTCCCGTGCCCGCTTCATTTTTCGTCGCTGACATGATAACAATGCGGTCGGCCAAGGTCATTGCCTCGGTTTGGTCGTGGGTAACGTAGATGGTTGTTGCTCCAATACGGCGGTGGATTTTGGCAATCTCAGCACGCATGGACACACGCAGTTTCGCATCCAAGTTTGACAAAGGTTCATCCATCAGGAAAACCTTGGCATCTCGGACGATGGCCCGTCCCATAGCTACCCGTTGACGTTGACCACCAGACAAGTCCGCTGGTTTGCGGTCTAGAAACTCTTTCAAACCAAGGATTTCAGCTGCTTCTTGCACCCGTTTGTCGATATCTTCCTTACTGTACTTGCGCAGTTTCAATCCAAACGCCATGTTGTCATAGACTGTCATGTGTGGATAGAGGGCATAGTTCTGGAAAACCATGGCAATATCACGATCCTTGGGAGCAATATCATTGACTAGTGTCTCATCGATATAGAGCTCGCCCTCAGTGATGTCCTCCAGTCCCGCAATCATACGAAGCGTTGTGGATTTCCCACATCCAGAAGGACCAACAAAGACGATAAATTCTTTATCTTTGATTTGCAAGTCGAAATTTTCTACAGAGTAGAAATCACTATTAGGATATTTTTTGTAGAGCTTATTTAACTTTAAGGTCGTCATTGCTTTACCTCACTTTATTTTACTGCTGCAACGAAACGCTCGGTGATTTCCTTTGGTCGAGTAATAGCTCCGCCTACTACAATACCGCGGACACCTAAATCATGGATTTGCTTGGCTTGATCTGGATAGTGGATCTTGCCCTCAGCAATCACATCTACTCCCGCATCACAGAGCTTCTTGACCAGTTCAAAATCTGGTCCGTCTACCTTAGGACTGTAGGACGTGTAGCCTGATAAGGTCGTACCGACAAAGTCAACGCCAGCTGCTACAGCTGCCACGCCTTCCTCAAAGGTACTGATGTCAGCCATCAGCAGTTGCTGCGGATATTTCTCCTTGACTTGGCGGATAAAGTCCTCAACCTTCAAACCATCATAGCGTTCCCGCTGGGTGCAGTCCAGAGCGATGACCTCGATATCAAGGGCAGCCAGCTCATCCACTTCCCGCATGGTCGCAGTGATAAAAGGCTCCTGTGGTGGATAGTCCCGTTTGATAATCCCGATAATAGGGAGCTTGGTTACTTCCTTAATCTCCTTGATGTCTCGCACGCTATTGGCTCGAATACCAACTGCCCCGCCCTCTTCAGCCGCCTTGACCAAGAGAGGGATGACACCGCCAGCCTCCGTATAGAGAGGCTCATGAGGCAGAGCTTGACAGGAAACGATAATGCCATCTTTGATTTTTGCAATTAATTGATCTTTGCTAATCTGTGACATAAATAATCTCTCCTTTTTCTATGTTTTCTCCGTTCTTTTTATAATGTCATTATATACAAAAAATAAAGCGCTTTCAATAAGTTTTGAGATTTAGATTTTAGTTTCTAAAAACCGACTTCCTTTCTTAAAAGCTGAAACTACTTTCAGGATTAGAAGTGTTTCTACAAAAAAGTTACTATAGATTTTTGAATATTTATCATAAAAAGCCTGAGATTATGCTAACCTCAGGCTTGGTTTCTTTCTTGCTACTATCTATTTTTACCAGTCTTTAAAAGCTTCCAGCAAAGAAGGATGGTCAATCTTTGAACCACAAAGCCAGTTGAAGACCCTATCATTGACATAGACATTCATGGCTTCATGCTCGTACTCTGGCATGAGAAGGTGCTCCTTAGTACACTCCAGCCGGTTGTAAATCGCAAACTGGGTAATCGGATAACAAACATCGTCAGCAAGTCCTGTTATCATCCGCACGCTCCCTTGAATGCGGTGAGCCATATTTTTCACATCGATATAAGACAAGGTCTGGATAATCTCATTCTCCGTTTCGTGGAAAGGATCGTGGAACTTAAAATAACGAAAGAGCTCATCATAGGCCTCGCTGGTATTGCCAATCTCCAGCACCCGCCGGAAATCTGACAAGAAAGGATAGATAGCCACTGTCTGCTTAATGCGCGGATTGAGAGCCGCTGCCACCAAAGCCAAGGCTCCGCCCTGAGAAGCACCGTAACTGGATAAACGTTCCTCGTCCACAAGGTCCAAACTCGCCACAATCTCAATCAAGCTGTAGATATCCAGATAGACATCCTTATAAAAGAGACGCTCTCGTCCATCCACTGCCCCACGGATAATCTGACCCTTGACCGTATTGCCCCTTACAGGCGCCCCTCCATCCAAGGAATAACCTGACTGGCCGCGTACATCCATAGATACAACACCATAGCCAGCAACCGTATAAGCTAGCATATCGGCCCAATCCCAGCCACGCCCCATATAACCGTGGAAATGAAAGATAATCGGAACTTTTTTACTCGATTTAGGAAGGACCATACGGGCATAAGTTCGCCCCTGATTCGTCCCCTCAAACACTAGCTCATAGCAGGTCACCCCAGCGATTTGAAAGTCTTTCTCAATCAGCTGATAGTCTGGCAAGCTACTCAAACTGCTAATCTGACGATCCCAAAAAGCATCAAAATCCGCTGGAACTTCATCCCTGCCTCTGTAATCCTTTGCCTCTGCTAATAAATCTGGATTGCGCATCTCATCCTCCAACACTATTGTTTTTGTAAACCCTTACAGAAATAATAGCACAGCGCCTTCCCTTTTTCAATCCTTTGCAATATTAAGAATTTAGTTTCTGTTTTTGCTGTGATTCCTTTTCTTTTTGAAACTAGTTTCAAAAAAGCTTTCTGGCCTATCTTTTCCCTAGTTTTTTAAAAAGTCGTCTATTTCATACATTTTAAAGAAAGAAAAATCCCCCACTTAATGAGGGATTGATTCTACATTATTTACGACGTCCTGGACGTTCTCTGTAACCATAGTAGGCATCTGCCATAATTTCTTCCATGTCAGCTACCATTGGCAAGCGTGGGTTTGCTGGTGAACATTGATCTTCATAAGCAAGCAAGGCGATTTCATGCAAGCTATCTTTCCAAACTTTTTCATCGATTCCAAAGCCTTTGAAGTTCATTGTGATTCCGACTGCTTCACCAAGATCGTAAACCGCTTTGGCATAAGCTTCAACTGCTTCTTCTGGAGTTGAGTGAGGCAAGCCAAGCATTTTCGCGATGTCTTGGAATTTCTCATCAGCTTTCCAGTAGTTGTACTTAGGCCATGTAGTTGTCTTAGATGGACGAGTACCGTTGTAACGGATGACGTATGGAAGCAAGATTGCGTTTGTACGTCCGTGAACAGTATGGTGAACACCACCGATCTTGTGGGCCATTGAGTGGCTCATACCAAGGAAGGCATTGGCGAAGGCCATACCAGCCATTGTAGACGCATTATGCATTTTTTCACGTGCTTCTGGGTCAGCTGTCTTAACAGATTTTTCCAACCATTCAAAGACAAGTTTGATAGTTTGAAGTGCAATACCGTCTGTGTAGTCGTTAGCGAAGTTTGAAGTATAGGCTTCAGTCGCGTGAGTCAAGACGTCCATACCTGTATCAGCAGCGATAAAGTCTGGAACGGACTCAACCAAAGCAGGGTCAACAATCGCAATAGTTGGTGTCAATGAGTAGTCAGCCAATGGGTATTTGCGGTTGTTTTTCTTATCAGAGATAACAGCAAATGGTGTTACTTCTGAACCTGTACCTGAAGTTGTTGGAATACCGATGTACTTCGCTTTCTTACCAAGTGATGGGAAGCGGAAGGCACGTTTACGGATATCCATGAATTTTTGAACCAAATCACGAAAGTCAATTTCTGGTTGCTCATAGAAGAGCCACATCACTTTGGCCGCGTCCATTGGAGAACCACCACCAAGAGCGATGATAGTGTCTGGTTCAAATGCTTTCATCACTTCAGCACCACGTTCTACTGTTGTGATGTCTGGATCTGGTTCAACATCTGAGAAGACTTGGATCGTTACACGGTTGCTACGTGCGTTCAATTGATCGATCACACGTTGAACAAAGCCAAGTTTTTCGATAGATTTGTCAGTAACGATCATAACGCGTTCAATATCTTCACATGTTTGAAGGTATTGGATAGAGTTGCGCTCGAAGTAAATTTTTGAAGGAACTTTAAACCATTGCATATTATTTCTACGTTTCCCTACTTTCTTGATGTTTAGAAGGTTAATAGCGCTCACGTTATCACCAACTGAGTTACGTCCGTATGAACCACATCCAAGTGTCAAAGATGGAATGAAGGCATTATATACGTCCCCGATACCACCGAAAGTAGATGGAGAGTTCCAGATAATCCGCATCGCTTTGATTTCAGTACCAAAGCGTTTAGCCAATTCTTCGTCTTTTGTATGGATAGCTGCTGAGTGACCAAGTCCGTTAAATTCAACCATTTGACGAGCTTTTTTAAGACCGTCTTCTCTATCTTCAGCTTTCAAGACAGCGATAACTGGTGAAAGTTTTTCGCGAGTCAATGGCTCATTTGGACCTACTTCCGCACATTCTGCAGCCAAGATGTTGGTACCTTCTGGTACTTTAAAGCCTGCTTGTTCTGCAATCCATCCAGCTGGTTTACCAACGATGTTTGCATTTAGTTTAGCACCAGCACAGTTTTTGCTGTTTGCTTTAGCGCCAAAGCAGAATTCTTCAAGAAGAGCTTTTTCTTTTTTGTTTACAAAATAAGTGTGGTATGACTTGAATTCTTCTACAAATTCGTCATAAACTTCCTTGTCAATAATCACCGCTTGCTCAGATGCGCAGACCATACCATTGTCAAATGATTTAGACATCACGATATCATGAGCGGCTTGGCGAAGGTCAGCAGATTTTTCAATGTAAGCTGGTACGTTTCCGGCACCTACCCCAAGAGCTGGTTTTCCACAAGAGTATGCAGCTTTAACCATGGCATTACCACCTGTTGCAAGGATAGTTGCAATACCATCGTGGTTCATCAAAGCTGCTGTTGCTTCCATAGATGGCTGAGTAATCCATTGCACACAGTTTTCTGGTGCGCCAGCTGCAATAGCTGCATCACGAACGATTTGCGCTGCGTGAGCAGATGATTCTTGAGCAGATGGGTGGAAGGCAAAAACGATTGGGTTACGTGTCTTCAAGGCAATCAATGCTTTAAAAATTGCTGTTGATGTTGGGTTCGTTGTTGGAGTGATACCACAGATAACTCCGACAGGCTCCGCAATCTTTGTCAATCCAGTAACAGGATCATCTTCGATAACACCAACAGTCTTCACACCACGCATGTTGTTGACAACGTGTTCACAGGCAAAGAGATTTTTCGTTGCCTTGTCTTCAAATACACCACGACCAGTTTCTTCAACCGCATGTTGAGCAAGGATCCCGTGCGCATCAAGAGCTGCAACTGAAGCTTTTGCTACGATGTAATCTACTTGCTCTTGATTTAGTTTTCTCATTTCTTCAAGAGCTAGGAGACCTTTTTGCACAAGCTCGTCAACATGTTTTTCAGCCGCTAGCACTTTATCTTCTTGTTCAACAGTTTTCTTCTTATCAGCCATTATAGTCCTCCAATGGTTTCTGCCAAAAGGTTAAATGAAGATTTTAACCTTTGTTAATTATTTCACAATATAATTATACTCTATTCCCACAAATTTGTAAACACTTTCAACAAAAGTTCACAAACTTTTTATGGATTATTTTTTAAACACTGATATTTCAGGCTTTTTTACTAAATTCTATGTCTATTCTCAAAAATTTCACATACTTTTCTTTAAAAATGTGTTAGCGCTTTCTTTTTTGTTATAAAATGAGCTCGGCTAAATAACCGAGCTAGTTCTATGGCTTAACACTGCCATTTGAAGCGGCAGCCAAAGCCTCTTTTATCATGTTAGAGTAGAGTTTACCTCCCTCTGCCATAGACTCTGAATCTGCCCCATAATGGACATAGTCTGTTCCAATCCAAATCTGCGGATTATTAATCGCTACCTGATACCAGTCTGCTACATATACAAAATCGTATTTCTTAGCAAGTTCAAGTTCGTATTGTCGCATCTTAACAGGAATACTACTTGGATCATTGGCTGTCCGGCCATCATATGGCGTGACTAAAATCAAGCGATGGCCTTTTGGCAAGAGCTCGATATACTGATCCAGCAATTCTTCATAATTGTCAACCGGATTGGTTCCCAATGCCAAGACGACGTTTTGAAGCAGTGTTTGGTTAGCAATATCGTTCTTGAAAAATTCCAGACCAGACACTAAATTACGGCTAACCACTGCATCGACTTGAGCGTCAGGTATAGCCTCTTGGATCCA
This sequence comes from Streptococcus sp. 27098_8_73, assembly GCF_041432495.1. NCBI lineage: Bacteria > Bacillati > Bacillota > Bacilli > Lactobacillales > Streptococcaceae > Streptococcus > Streptococcus sp. 27098_8_73. The sequence continues at coordinate 29,463 of NZ_JAPVZT010000013.1, read as the reverse complement.
TTCAGCGGAGCGCAAAGTGACCGAATCACCAATAACAGTCGTTCCCTCTGCCACGTTATAATTTGTCGCAGTTTTTTGGTCTGCGTGCTTACGGGTTGTCTGCATTTTCGTATCGGCTTGGTTCAAAGAATTGACAATCAGGCTTTCCTCAAAGGCACCCACAGACGGAGCCGTGACGGTGATAATAAGCAAGATAAATGTCAGCGGAATAAAACTGTAGAAAATCGGCTTGGTGATGGAACTTACATTCATCTCCTTGCCAAAAATCCGAGGCTTCCGTCCAGCTAAAGTCGGCTCTAAGATATAGAAAGAAAGAGCCGCGAAACCAAAACTCAAGATTGTAGTCAAAAGCACAGCCCATCCATTGCTCATCAACTGAGTAAAAATAATATAGAAAGGCCAATGAAAGAGGTAAACTCCATAGCTAGTGTCTGCAATAAAGTTGAGAGGACTAGGCTCCTTAATATTTGGCAATTTATCGTGCAAGATACGGGTTGCTGCTATCATGACACAAGCCAGAAGTGTTGAAATCAAGAAACCAAATAAATAAGTCCACAAGCTGTCAAATTTCAAAATAAAGCTGAGCAAAATAAGAAGAACAAAACTGCCAGCTAAAGCAATCAAGACTTGCTTGATTTCGACCTTTTCTTCCAATTTCTTCATCTGAACGCCCACATTTCCGACTCCAGAAAAAGTCGCTAGCACTGTCCCAGCAAAGAAAGGAAAGACATGGGTCAAACTTGAGAAATAAATATTGGAGTAATTCTTGCTGAAAAAGGCTCCGATAAACATAGCCAAGAAACTGAACAGAAACAGAGCAATTGAAGTCAGAGAAATCAGCCCCCGATACTGAGCAACTGACTTGCTAATCTTGCTAATGCCCCAAGCAGCCAAGCCCCAGAGGATATAGTAATGCACTTCCAGTGCCAAACTCCAAGTGTGAATCAGCAAATGCGGTACAAACTGGCTTTCATAACTGCCGCCCGACATCATTTCATAAAAATTAGTCACAAAACCAAGCGCAGCTGAAATCTGCGTCCCGATACCTGCTACAAAATCCCGACGGATCAATAAAGTAAAAGGCATGATGACCAAAATCATAAAAACGAGCGGAGGAACAATACGATAAAAGCGCCGTTTCAGAAAGCCCATAATATCAATCGTACGACTTCTTGTAAACTCATCAATCAATAATGAAGTAATCAAAAATCCTGAAAAAGTGAAAAAGATGTCCACTCCAATAAAACCTCCAGGAAAAACTCCCTGAAAGTAATGATAGAGTAACACTAAGACCAGTCCAGTAATCCGAACCAGTGAAAACCATCTAATGCGCATTTTGATAAATTCCTTGCTTGAACGTTCCTTCATAGACGACATTACTTTCTGTCGTCAGTTTTCCTTTACCATTGGCTTGACCGTTGGCAAATTCACCTTCATATTTCCAACCAGCCTTCGATGTAAAAGTACCCTTACCATCAAAAGTACCATTTTTGAAATGCCCTTTATAGCTATCTCCATTTTTAAAAGTCAGGGTACCTTCGCCGTTCATTTTTCCGTGAACTAGACTGCCTTCATATTTTATCTTACCTTGATCCAACGTTAGCGCACCCTTGCTAGGGATATTGGAGGTAAATACCAAAATCGCTGACAAGGCAATCACAGTCACCGCTAGGATTTCTAAATTCTGACGGGTCAGATAGATTTTATATTTATCGTAAAATTCTTTTATTTTATCCATTTTTCATCCATTTAAGCGTTCTAGCCACTTGTGGCAACCAGCCAAAACCAGTTCATAAGTCTCATCGAAATCTCCTGTGTACCAAGGATCTGGCACACCGAGATCAGCAAACTGGTAGATTTTATCCTGAAAATCCACTGGCGCCATTTTCTTCAAATCTCGAATATTGGCTTCATCCATGCCGATAATATAGTCAAATTCTGCAAAATCTTGCGCTGAAATCTGCTGAGAAGTCTTTCCTTTGTCATAAGAAATCGCATGTTTCTTAAAAATAGCCTGAGTCCCCTGATGTATAGGGTTGCCATGCTCCCAACTAGATGTCGCTCGACTCTCAATGTGTATATCATCAGTCAGACTTTTCAGAACAAACTCTGCCATCGGACTACGGCAGATATTTCCTAAACAAACAAATACAATTTTCTTCATAGATCTATTATACCAGAATAAAAAGAAAACTGCGGAGCTTTCTTGATTATTCTGTGACAGCGGAAGCGGACTCTGAAAAACAGCTAATTATACCGACTTACATAAGAGTGCAGATCATTGAGGCGGTTACCTACTCAATCTAGCTTGCACCAGATTAAACTTTACTTTTCTTCAGAAAGATATTCAAAACTTAATTGTAGCCATTTAGCCTGCCAGTTTTTCTTGCGGATTCTTTGCCTATAAAGCTTCTTTCGATCCGCATCCGCTAAAAAATGCGGTGTTGGTCGAACCTGAAATGCTCGAATATCTGCCAAGCCATAGGGTGCAAAAAGCTCTAGCTTATCATTTTCCAGCAATCGAAGACCGATAGCTGTGCAGCACTCAGGATACTTGCTCATGGCATCTTTCGAGCTAGTATAGGGCTGGGTGTTGGGACTATGACTATGCATATAGACTTGATTTTTCAGCTCCCAAGAATAAGCGGGAAAAGCTTTTCTCAACCCCATCTCCAGCTGCAAAGTTTTCTCATAAGACACAGTTGGATCAAAGAATACGACATCTACATCCGTTTCAGCATCAAAGCCCGACTTACCAGACAAGATATTCCAGATAAAATTTCTGACACTGCCCGCAGCCAGCCAAGAGTCCTCGAGCCGCAAACTGCGAATAATTTCCAAAATCGCTCGGATGTCTGGATCTTGACCTAGATGGTCTAAAATCTCCTTTTCTGTCATCATTCCTTCATATACTCATATCCTAGATGCTCATAGGCTTTGCGAGTCGCCACGCGCCCAGTCCGTTTCCGCATGACAAAGCCTTTCTGAATCAGGTAAGGCTCATACATGTCCTCCACCGTTTCGCGCTCCTCAGCAATATTGACTGAGAGGGTTCCCAACCCCACTGGACCACCCCCATAAACTTCAATCATGGTTCGTAGGATTTTCTGGTCCACATAGTCCAGACCTTCCTGGTCCACATCCAGCATGGAGAGAGCTTGGTCAGTTATCTTATCATCAATCAGGCCATTGCCCATAATCTGCGCGTAGTCCCGCACCCGCTTGAGCAAACGATTGGCAATCCGCGGTGTGCCTCGGCTACGTAGAGCAAGCTCCCGAGCAGCCTCGTGGGTAATATCCATCTCAAAAATCTCTGCCGTCCGCTCGACGATTTCGGTCAGATCGCTGGCTTCATAATACTCCATATGACCGGTAATCCCAAAGCGAGCCCGCAGAGGATTGGACAGCATGCCCGCCCGAGTGGTCGCCCCAATTAATGTGAAAGGCGGCAATTCCAGATGGACGCTGCGACTGGTTTCGCCAGTCCCAATCATAATGTCGATGTAAAAGTCCTCCATGGCGCTATATAGTACTTCCTCTACCGCCATAGGCAAACGATGAATCTCATCGATAAAGAGGACATCACCTGGCTCCAAATCATTGAGAATGGCCACCAAATCACCAGCCTTTTCAATGACCGGACCAGAAGTTTGCTTGATATTCACACCGAGTTCGTTGGCGATGACAAAGGCCATAGTCGTCTTTCCCAGACCTGGAGGACCAAAAAGCAAAGTATGATCCAACGCCTCATCCCGCAATTTAGCCGCTTCAATAAAAATTTTCAGCTGATCTTTGACCTTGTCCTGACCAATATATTCTCTTAAATACTGAGGACGGAGGGTACGTTCTACCAGCTCCTCATCCCCCATTAATTCATTATCTAAAATTCTACTCATAGGACTATTATAGCAAAAAATAGGGCAGAGGAAGCAATCCGACCCGCTTCTGAATACAAAAAAAGCCACCGAATTTGGTGGCTCTTATGGGAGATTATTATGAAAAAGTTTTAGGATTTCTATCAAATAAAGTTAGGAGGTCTTCATTTGATGGTATTAGTATAACGTCCTTATCTTAAAATTTGCTTAAAGAAAAAATATTTTTTAAAAATAAAATACTTTTAGATATCTTAGTAAGATGATACAAACTAATATGAATTGTTCAGTCTGATTAAAATAGCCGCTATTTCATTGACTGTCTCAAAAACCCATGATACAATGAAAAAAATCGAAAAGGAGATTTTAGATATGAACAACCTTAAAAAGAAAACTTACCGGAATACACCAGCCTTTATGTTTATGGCTTGGGGCTCATTCGCCTTCTTTGTGACTCTTGTTCTCGTCGGCCTCTATACCTTGAAAGAGCCTTTGATGGTTAAAGGATACTATCTCATGGGTTCTGTCGGACTGATTTCTTCTTCATTCACTCTTGCAAAAGTTATCCGTGATAACCAAGAAGACGAAGAACGTTACAATCAAATTTTCCAACCACAAGACTTAGATAACCAATAAAATAAATAGTAAAAACGGCAGAGGGGGATTCTGCCGTTTTCTTGTATCTAAGGCTAGTATCGCCATGTGAGATACACTTCAAATGAAGCAAATTTGCTGTTTATTTCACACCTGCAAAATAAACGGTGGTGCTGGTAAAGAGGCTTCCTGCCTTGAGAATGACCTGATCTTTCAAGTCACTATGAATCGCATCAGGCAAAGCCTGTGCTTCCAGCGCTATACCATTATGCTGAATCATTGGCTGTCCATTGATGATAACTGACTCATCAACAAAATTTGCCGAATAAGTCACGACACAAGGAGCATCCGTACGGAAAGTCAGATAGCGACCTGAGACCGCATCATAAAGGCATCCTGCCTCTTCCTGCTCTTTATCTAGAGCAAATGGATGATCCAGCCCTGACACGACCTGAATTTGCTCGTCTTGGTCAGCAAAAATTTCTTTCAGTACCAGACCTGTTTGTAGACCTTTGACAAAGCCACGATCTGCATCCACTTCTTTTGCTGGCACGCCGTCTGGAGCAATCGGATACACCCCTTTGGTATGTAGCTGGAGGACATGCTGATCAATCGGCTGACTAAAATTACCTGACAGATTGAAATAGCTGTGGTTGGTCGGATTGACCAAACTATCCTGATCTGTCTGAACCTGATAGGAAATCTCAATCTCCCCTTTTTCCGATAAGGAATAGGAAATCCAGATTTTTAAATTTCCAGGAAAACCGCCCGTCCCATCTGGGCGCTCTGTGTAAAATGTGACGCCCTCGTTTGTGACTTCCTCTGTCTGGAAAATCACACCGTCCCAGCCAGTAGAGCCACTGTGATTGCAATTCTGGCCATTATTAACTTCTAGCTGATAGGACTGCCCATTCAGCTCAAAGCTAGCCTTTGCAATCCGCCCTGCAACTGGTCCCACGCTGGCCCCATGCTTGGGACTATTGCCAACATAATCCTCAAAACGATCAAAGCCTAAAATAATATTGGCAAAATCACCATTTTTATCCGGCGTCCGATATTCTAAAATCGTTGCGCCATAGTTCATGACCTTGAAGCGATAGCCTAGCTTATTTTCAAAGGTGTAGGCTAAGACATCCTGTCCTTTAAAAGTAGCAAAAATAGATTCTTGATAAGATTTCATATAATCTCCCTCTATCTCGAGTCTGGGACAAAAGTCCTAGCCTCTCAATTGTCTTTGGATTGTCGAGCAAGACGCAGTGGTTGAGTGGGCTCTATTACGCTGATTTCATAAGCTTTTACAGCCCTACTCAACTGTGCGGAGGTGGGACGACGAAATCGAATTCTAACCAATTACCGATTTCTGTCCCACTCTCTTTCTTGACTTAGTCAAGGGACAAGGAGGGAAGGCCATCCTTTTTATCTGAAAGTCTTTTTAATAACTAGCTTTCCCATGACTAATGTTTGACTTTTCCATATTTAGCTTTCTACTGCTGGAAAGGGTGGATGATAACTCCTTGAACGACTCGATTGACCGTACCTGTCGGAGACGGTGTATCTGGTCGATTTTTTACTTTCAAAGAAGTCAAGAGAGAGAAGAGCTGAGCATAGACGATGTAAGGGAAGGCTCGATAGCTATCTTCCAAGATATCACTTTCAAGAACCACTTGCTCAACATTTTCCAAGTCTTCTCTGCGCTCTGTAAAGAAAACCACCTTGCGAGCAATCTGATCTCCTGCCACTTCACGCACCAAATCCAAGTCGTAACGTTTGGTGTATGCATCCCTTGAGCCAAATACCAGCACAAGCGTCTCTTCGTTAATCAGAGATTTTGGTCCATGACGGAAGCCGACTGGACTTTCATACATGGTCGCCACCTTCCCAGCGGTCAACTCCAAAATTTTCAGCTGTGCTTCGTGCGCCAAACCAAAGAACGGCCCTGCTCCAAGATAAATGACCCGGTTAAAGTCTAATTCTGTCAAAGCCTGAACGTCAGCTACATCTGCCAAAACCTTTTGACTCAAGGCAATCAACTCAGCTACTCTTGCTTCTTTTTGAGCCAAATCTGCTGGATCAAAGACCAGAAGAGCTGTTAACATCATAGAGGTGAAGCTAGAAGTCATGGCAAAGCCAGCATCATTTGATGGAGCTGGTTGCAATAAGAGGAGATTCCGCTCATCGCCATGTGCCTGCTGAGCTAGTTTCCCCTCTGCAGCACAGGTAATGGTCACTTGATAAAGCTCATCAACCAGCTGCTTGGCCAAGTCCACTGTCGCAACACTTTCTGGCGAATTGCCACTGCGGGCAAAAGAAACGAGAACCGTTGGAATTTCCTTGTGCAGATGCACTTCAGGATTCGCCACAATATCAGTCGTCGCAACCGAATTAAAATTCCATTGGCGCTCATTATAAAGCTTTCTGAAATATGGCAATAGCGTATCGCCCACATAAGCCGAAGTTCCCGCACCTGTAAAGATAACTTTTATATAATCATGCTTTTCTTCAATACCTTTTAGAAAAGCAGCGATTTGGTCAGCTTGAGCCTTGTAAGTATTAAAAGCTGTCTGCCAAACATCTGGCTGTTGGTAGATTTCACGCGTGGTGATTTCCGCGCCCAATTCAACCAGTTTCTCTTTTGAATAATCTAGCATGGTAGTCCTTTCAAAAATAAACAATGATATATTAGTTATTTGCCTTTAAAAGAGGGAATGGGAAAATTCCCCACTCCCCTTCATTTCTTTTTTCCTTAGAAAACAGTCCTACTCATCCTCATCATCTGATAAGCCTGCTAAAATATCATTGACTTTAACGATATTTTCGACTGCATTTTTCGGATAGTCAACATCAGCTCCTGTCAGAGAAGCATTGAGAAACTCAATCACCATCGGCAGATTCATGCCGGCATACAAGTCAATGTCCTTACCTTCTAAAATAAGGCGGCTGACTACATTACATGGTGTACCTCCCAAAAGATCTGCAAAGACAATATAGTCATCAAAATCCTTGACTGTGTCTAAGAACTTGGCTGTAAAATCATCTGGTCCCTCCTCTGGTAACAAGGCAACGGCATGAATATCCGCTTGAGGTCCCATAATCATCTCAGTGGTTGTTTTCAACTCTTCACAAAAGCGACCATGACTAATCAAAATTAATTGTTTGCTCATAATTTACACCATTATGCCATTCCAAAGAAGAAGTGGCCAAACGCTGAGAACGCAATCGCTGCAAGAATGATGAGCAAGATAGCTTTTGTAGAGTTCATACCCTTACGTCCAAGCAACCAGAAGATTACACCTGTGATGATGGCTGGTACCAAACGTGGGAAGATGAGGTTAAGCATATCTTGAATTTCAATTGCTTTGTCCCCGATGTGTGGAGCCCAAGAAACTTCAACACCAATCATGCTGGCAATCAAGGCACCAACCATGAAGACACCAAGTACAGATGCAGCATCAATCAAAGCTGTCAAAGTACTTTGCATATTGTTGACGAGGTTAACCCCTTCTTTATAGGCAAATTCCAATTGTTTCCAACGGAAAATGTCATAAGCAACCGCAACAGCGATCCATAGGAAGATACCGGCTGGGTTTCCCGCAACAGCCAAAGTTGCTGCGATTGAACCCATAATAGCTGGTACCAATGATCCAAAGATTGAGTCTCCAAGAGGAGCGAATGGTCCCATGAGACCTGTCTTGATACCATTGACCGCATCTTTTGATTTCACACCATCTTTTTCTTCCAAAGCAAGGTCAAAACCAGTGATAATGGTGTGGAAGAATGGTGAAGTATTGAAGAATTGCGTATGCAATTTCATCATTTCTTTCAGTTCAGGTGTACCGTCTCCATACATTTTGCGCAATTGTGGCAAAATCATGTAAAGGTAACCAGAAGCTTGCATACGCTCATAGTTCCAACCCAATTGGAAGGTAAACAAGCTACGTTTGTTAATCTGTTTAAAATCTTCTTTTGTTAGTTTGTAATTAGAATTCGTCATCTTCAATTTCCCCGCTTTCTGATTCAGTTACTGGAGCAGCTACGACTGTACGTTGGCTGTTTTTGAAGTGTTGTACTGCAAGGAATACACCGATGATGGCGATACCAATCATAGATACACTCTTGAAGTTGTTAACAAAAGTAATAGCTTGTTCTTTTGGAAGTTTAGAGAACACTTCAGAACCAACAATGCTAGACACTGCAGCACCAAGGCTTTGAACATTACTGTAAAGCACTGTCAACATAGCTGTCAAGCCAAATCCAAGTGCCAAGTAGTGAAGGTTGCGTTTCACTGGAAGATAACGAAGCAAGATTGCAAATCCAAGACCTGGAAGCATTTGACCTGCAAGTTTCAAACCGTTTGCCAACCATTGTACATTACCGAGACCTGTAACAACAGTTTCTACAAAAGCTCCACCAAAGGCAAGGGCAAAGAAGACTGGGAGGGCACGAGAAAGAGCCCAAGGAATCGCACCAAGGAGGTAGTTGCGTTCGATGCCTTTGTAGTCAAAGCGTTCAATCGCAGCATCCACACGGTGAGCGAAGTAAGTTGTAGTCATACGACCAAGAATATCAAAGTATGTTAACAAAGTTGCTACCGGTACAGCGATTGTAGCAATAGCAAGCTCTGGATCAAGACCTTGAGCTACTGAGAAGGCAGTCGCAAGAACCGCACCAGAAGTAGCGTCAATACGAGAAGCACCACCGAAGGTACCAACACCGAGTACCACCAATTGAAGGTTGGCACCAATCAATAAACCTGTAGGTAAATCTCCCATGATGAGACCTGTGATAAATCCAGCAAATACAGGTGAACCTGCTGAAGAAACGATCGTCAACTCATCGCAGATTTGATAAGCTGAGTACAGAGTGAGTAGTAAAATTTGCCACCATTGTATCATGACAATGACCTCCTAAAAATTTTTCCTTATTTTAACAAATTCATAAAATCCGCAACCGGATCATTTGGAACCATCTGAGCTGTCAGCTTCACTCCTTTTTCATGCAGTTTGTGGAAAGCTTCCACATCTGCATCTACCACATTGATAGAGCGAGTGATGGGACGAGTTTCGTCTGACTGAGACATATTTCCGACGTTCAGTGTTTCCAGTGGAACGCCAGCTTCTACCAAACGAAGGAATCGGTCTGGTTTACGAGCAACGATAAAGAGTCGTTGTGAGTCATACTTACCAGCCAAGATGTTTTCTGCTGCCTTAGCGATTGGCAAAATGCTGAGCTTCACTCCTGGCGGCGTTGCCAACTTAAGTCCGCTCTTTTCGATAGCATTTTCAGCTACCTCATCGTCAATCACCATAATGCGTGAAATATTGAGCTTGGTAGTCCAGAGATTGGCTACCTGTCCATGGATCAAACGTCCATCGATACGTGCACCTACGATTGTCATAAATTTTCCCCCTTTATTGTTTTAAATGTAGGTTGGTTAACTAAGTTAATTGATTCTTCATATTCCCCTTCCGTTTCAAAAATAATGATACGGTTATGTCCTTCTTTCAGAAGGCTATGAGGAATATAAAGCGATAAGGTTGGCCCAACATTCCAGAAACGGCCGATGTTGACGCCATTTACAAAGGCAAGACCCTTTCCAAAACCGGACAAGTCTAAATACGTATCTTTAAGCGCTTTCATTTTAAAGTCAAAAGCGTAGAAAGCTGGTTGCTCTGGTTGCCACCCTTTTGAAAAATCGATGTTTTCTGTGTTTTCAAAAGAAAGTGGATACTGCTGCCAATTCAGCAAGAAGTGTAAATCCTTACAAACGCCCGTCCGAATCCCTTTTCGCTGGGTATCTGCCAAGAACTTATGCCCGTAGTTGACCCGCCCCATGTTTTCCATCAGGATGTCAATACGGTGGGTGGCTTTCTTTTCTCCAGCAACAAAGATATCTTGACCAATCTCTGCTTGATACTGGGTTGACACAAGCTTACCGTCCACAAAAAGCTGCATCCGGTCTCGCCCATCAATCACCCGAATTTTTTCCTCATCCGCATCCCAGCTGGCTTCGGTACGGTAAAGCAAGTAGCCATAGCTCTGCCCCAAATCCTCCATTTTGAGAGGATAGAGACTCTCCACTGGCTGAGCCAAATCAGCTAATGTTTCAAACAAACTCACTTTCTCACTCAGAGCAATATCTCTCAGTTCAAAAGATTCTTTTGTGAGCGGTTTCATTTGTGGGTACTCAGGATAGTAGGTCTCCATCATTTTTTGCACTGCAAAATATTTCGGAGTTGGATTTCCCTGTTCATCGAGCAGGGCATCGTAATCATACGAAGTCACCTGTGGTAAATCCGTCACACCTCTGGCCGAGCAGCCATTCATGAAGCCAAAATTGGTGCCGCCGTGAAACATATAGAGGTTGATAGAGCCTTGTTTCAGAACCTCATGGACAGCTTGAGCCAGTTCCTCAGGATCCCTTTTGATAATCGGTTCTTTCCAACGATTGAACCAACCATCCCAAAACTCCATACACATGAGCGGCCATTTTTTGCCATGCTCATCAAAGAATTCCTGCATCTGGGCAAAATTATAATCTGCCTTGGAGCCGAAATTTCCTGTAACAAATAAATCTTCCTCAATCAGCGTGCCAGCTTTCAGCGTCGCCCGCCAAGGACCATCCGATGTAAAGAGCGGGCAATCAAGACCTCGATCCAACATCATCTGCCGAATCGCTCTCAGGTAGTCTTTATCCTCCCCGTAAGAGCCATATTCATTTTCCACTTGCATCATGAGAATATTCCCACCCTTGTCCAAGAGCCTTGGAACCAGGCGAGGAAGCAACTCATCATAGTAGTCTGCAACAGCCTGAAGATAGGAAGCATCAGAAGAACGGATTCTCATATCCTCAGTTAAAAGCCAGGCTGGCATGCCGCCAAATTCCCACTCCGCACAGATAAAGGGCGAAGGGCGAACGATGGCATATAATCCTAAATCTTGAGCAATCTGAAGAAATTTCTCAATATCCAAAATCCCCTGAAAGTCAAACTGGCCTTTCTTTGGCTCGTGCATGTTCCAAGGAACATAGGTCTCAACTGTATTGAACCCTAGGGCTTTAAGATTGTAAAGCGAGTGATACCAGTCTTCCGGCTGAATCCGGAAATAGTGAATCGCCCCCGACAAAATCTTAAACTCCTGACCATCCAAGTAGAAAGAAGAGCCTATTTCAAATCTCTTCATCTCCCCATTCCTCCTAGATTTAAAACGCTTTCATTTCTTATTAATATTAATATAATAAACTTTTGCATAAATGTCAACATTTTTTTTAAAAATATGTTAAAATCAATATAGAGAGGGATAAAAAAAGAGAGGTGAGCACAATGGCTATTCCTAAATATCAACAAATCAAAGATGATTTGAAACAACAAATCATTTCTGGTAACTTTGAAAACGGTGATAGATTCTACACAGAAGCTGAGTTAATCAAGATGTTCAACGTCAGTTCCATCACCGTTGTCCGCGCTTTGAACGAACTTGCGAATGATGGCTACATCATCCGTCAGCAAGGGAAGGGAACATTTGTTTCACGCGCAAGAAAACACAAGCGTGTGGAATTCTCTGATATCGAAACTTTCCCTATCCAAAAGGATAAGGTGACTGTTCTGTCCATCGAACGTGGAAATGAATTGAGGATCTTGGAAAAACTAGAACTAACTCCATCCCAGTTCTACTACAAGATTGACCGTATCAGAAGGACAGGCGATAAAGTCTATATCTATCACCAAACCTACATTCCTGAACAGTACATCAATCCAAACTATCCAGATTTGGACTACTACAGCTCGATCTACAATCGCTTCAAAACGGATTATCACATCCACATGAATGATGAGTATTTCGAAGAAACCAACGAAATCGTCTTTCCAACGCCAAAAGATATTGCTAAGACCTTAGAAATTGATCCAAACTTCCCAACTGTGCATCAAGTCAAGATCACAAAACTGGAAAATACCGGACAAATCCTAGAGTACAGCGAAACCTACAAGCGTGGTGATTTCTTCAAAATCAAATTTATTTCTTCTAGTCGCGATCATTAATCTGAAAAACGATGGTTCTCATGAGCTGTCGTTTTTCATTTCCTGACCAACTAGCCTATCATTATTATAAACCTATCTATACCAATTTGCAAGATATTTGAACGATTTTTGTTTAATAAACATCAAAAAATGACAGAAAATAAACAGAATTTTTTAATTTCGTATATTTTTTTAGTATTCTAGGACTGAAAACCAACAAAAACAAAACTTTTATCATACATTCGAGAATAATAAAAATGAGAGTGGGACAGAAATCGGTAATTCGTTAGAATTCGATTTCGTCGTCCCACCTCCGCACAGTTGAGTAGGGCTGTAAAAGCTGATGAAATCAGCGTAGTAGAGCCCACTCAACCACTGCGTCTTGCTCGACATTCCAAAGACAATTGAGAGGCTAGGACTTTTGTCCCAGCCTCATCTTTTTTTGTTTAATCTAAGCCCACGCGCTTGAAGATTTCATCCACGCGCTTGGTGTAATAAGTTGGATTGAAGATCTCATCAATTTCTTCTTGAGTCAGACGGGAAGTGACTTCTGGGTCCGCTTCGAGCAAAGGCTTGAAGTCTACTTGATTGTCCCAAGACTGAGCAGTCTTTGGCTGCACCAAGTCATAAGCCTGCTCTCGTGTCATGCCTTTTTCGATCAAGGTCAACATAGCCCGCTGGCTAAAGATAAGACCAAACGTAGAATTCATGTTGCGGATCATGTTTTCTGGGAAGACCGTCAAGTTCTTGACGATATTACCGAAGCGATTGAGCATGTAGTCGATAAGAATGGTCGTGTCCGGCGCGATAATCCGCTCAGCTGATGAGTGGGAAATATCGCGCTCATGCCAAAGAGAGACATTCTCAAAGGCTGTCACCATGTGACCGCGAATGACACGCGCCAGACCAGTCATATTTTCAGAGCCGATCGGATTGCGCTTATGCGGCATAGCTGAGCTGCCCTTTTGACCCTTGGCAAAGAACTCTTCGACTTCGCGCTGCTCAGACTTTTGCAGACCACGGATTTCAGTCGCCATACGCTCGATAGAAGTCGCTATGCTCGCGAGAACTGCAAAGTACTCAGCGTGAAGGTCACGAGGAAGGACCTGTGTAGAGATTTCTTGAGCACGGATGCCCAATTTTTCGCAGACATATTGCTCTACAAATGGTGGGATGTTGGCAAAGTTCCCAACCGCACCAGAAATCTTACCAGCTTCCACACCAGCAGCTGCATGCTCGAAACGCTCGATATTGCGTTTCATTTCGCTGTACCAAGTCGCCAATTTAAGACCAAAAGTTGTAGGCTCAGCGTGCACACCGTGGGTACGACCCATCATGATGGTAAACTTGTGCTCCTTAGCCTTGTCAGCAATGATGTTGGTGAAGTTTTCAAGATCACGACGGATGATGTCGTTAGCCTGTTTGTAAAGGCAACCGTAGGCCGTATCCACCACGTCAGTAGAGGTCAACCCATAGTGAACCCACTTGCGCTCTTCACCAAGCGTCTCAGAAACCGCACGCGTGAAAGCCACCACATCATGGCGCGTCTCCTGCTCAATCTCCAAAATACGGTCGATGTCAAAGTCCGCTTTTTCGCGAATCAAAGCCACATCTTCCTTAGGGATTTCCCCCAACTCAGCCCAAGCCTCGTCAGCCAAGATTTCCACCTCAAGCCAAGCACGGTATTTATTTTCTTCACTCCAAATGTTCGCCATTTCGGGGCGAGAATAACGTTCAATCATTGTTATTACTCCTTCGATTTTAATATTTTTTCTATATCAGCCAAACTTTCTATAACGATTGACACTTGATCATATTGGTTTAAATACTTTTCAATTTCTCTTTTGTATTGCATTACTATCATTTTAAATTTAATATAAGTGTCTGATGCAGTCAATTCTTTACCATACTTATTATAAAATTTTAAATACAGTTTTCCTTGTGACAATTGATAGGATTGATTATTCCTAAAATTATTGAGATCTTTTACTAATAGGCTATGAGCAAATTGCATTTGAGAAAAAGCCTCTTCTATATTAACATCATTCTCTACAATGTTTTCTACAATCCCTCTCGCTTTCTGAGCATTTATTTGATAAAAATCCTTCATTCCCTTAGCACTTGCATAGTTTAAAGCATTGTCAAAATATTTATCAGCTAGAATATAGTTTTTTTCTTCTAATCTTTGAATACCAAACTGTAACCAAAAGAATTGATTTTCCTTAGTAAACTTATAATTCTGAATCGTTTCATAATACTCAACAGCTAAGCGATTTAGCTCCTCAGTTGAAACTTCTCTATTTAATAATTTAAAATTGGAAAATGAGATGATTTCCCTCTTTAAATAAAGGTAAGTATCATCATAATCTAGCTCACCAGCTTTTAATAACACTTTTGACAACAATCGAACTAAGCTTCGTCTATCTTTCTCCTCATTTAATAACTCTATTGAGGCGGCAGATGATTTGAAAATAATCTCATCCTTTTCTACGTCCAAAAACTCTCCTAGATTGGGATTTAACAAAATTTTATCACTAATATATATATTGTTTGTTAATTTTAATATATCTTGAACATTTAATCCAATACTTAAAATATTATTGATTAACAATAACATTACAATTTCCTTCTCAGGCAATTCAAATTCTGTGTATATTTTTACAAATTTCTTCAAAATATTTGTCTTTCGAAGAAATTCAACAATAAATCCACTTATTCCATGCTCAGAATTTTTTATAATAAATTCTAATTTTTCTTCATCAGTTTTGCTCGCTAATTGTCCCCAGATATTATGTTCTTCTATAATCTTTTGTAACGAAATTTGTTCACCTTTAGTTAACTTATCAAGATAAACAGTATAAGATTGAGAATCTTTTATACCTATAGCTTCCTTAAAATGTCTAATATTGTTCCCATGAAGGGTTCTACGTCCTGATACTACAATTTTAAACTTTTTATTGTCTAGACTCTGTAATAATGAAAACTCTGATTTTATCGAATAGTAATCATCTATAATTATACAACATTTATCATGTTGAATTTTGTTAAGAACGTTAATATCAGAATATATGCTATCAGAATTTTTAGAATATATAAAAACCCTGTATCCTTTTTTTAATAACTCACTTTCTAGAATCTTTAGAAAAATTGTTTTACCGTTCCCTAAATAACTCAAAACAATAAATAAATCGAATTTCTCAATATTAGAAAGAATCATATTAATTTTTTCTCTATAGACAATATAATTAGAAGAATCATAATTAGAAAACAATTTATTATTATTAACCTTACCAGAAATTAACAAATCTGATATATCACTTCCGTTTACCTTAGCAGTATTCACACTTAAGCAGCTAGGAAGAAAGGAATATGTCCTAGACTCTTTGTCAACATCGATTGGAACATAACCCTCCTTTTCCTTGATTACTAATTCAGCAAAACTTTGTCCTGTGTAATTAGTAACTTTACCAAATTTTTTTAAAGAAACTTTATTTATATCCGAAACTTCTCCGTTGATAAAATAAACCTTATTTCTAATCTGCTCTTGACTTGCAATAATTCTCTTCAAATCAAGATCAGATTTCGCAGAAAATCCAACAAAAAATACATTTTTAGCATATTTGAAACTATGAGATAACTCTGTATTCCATGGACTATTAATAAAGTAAGTATCTGCATAACTCTCACTAGTTAGTTTCGTTGAATTTTGCAAATTATCTTCTGTGATATTATCTACAAAACCATTTATATGTATTATGGCATCTTCTAGATTTTGCACTTTTTCAGTGGTAGAACCCACTGCTATAGGTCTTCTATGTTTACCTGCTAAAGTTGAAGAAAGTTCCAGAACATTATCATAGTTTGTAGTATATATTCTAAGCCAAGGTAATTCTAGTAATTTTTTTTGCCACTCTAGAACATTACTAACAGTGAATGTATCCTTCAACAATTTAACAAGTTGAGTTTTCCCAACTTGCTCTATAAAATATTGTGAAACATCTTCTAAGCTTGCATTATCACTAACCTCTTGACTACTAATTCCTGCATCAATCTGGAGTTTTCTACCCAATTCACCTGCAGAAGGCAAACACTGACCTCTAGGATTTTTATTTTCCATAGAAAAGCCTGCACCAAGAAACAAAATAGCTTCGCCTCTAAAAATGTTATAAATATCTTCTTTAGCTATTTGCATATTAATCCTTTCCAATAACAAATATTTTCAGCAATTCTTATCTATTTACTTTAACTAACTTCTTTAACTATAACATAATTATAAAAATTGATTTTTCAATATCAAAACTCCTCCACCTTATCCGGCACATCACTAAACAAAGTCACATGTCCCATCTTACGGTTGTGCTTCGCTTCTATTTTACCATACATGTGGAGGTGGGCGCTTGGATTTTCTGTAACATATTTTTCAGCGGCCTCGACATGCTGGCCGAGAACATTGAGCATGACGGCTGGTGCATGCAGGTGGATAGCTGGCAATGGTGCTCCCAGAACACCGAGAATATGGGTGTCAAACTGGGAGAAATCGCAGGCTTCGATAGAGTAATGTCCAGAGTTGTGTGGACGTGGCGCAATTTCATTGACAATGATGTCATCAGCTGTCGCAAACATTTCCACGCAAAGGGTTCCAGACAAGTTGAGTTGCTCAGCGATTCTCACTGCCATAGCTTTGGCTTTCTCAGCTAAACTTTCAGAAATACGAGCAGGAACAATAGTTTTAGAGAGGATGTTATTGCGATGGATATTTTCTTGAACTGGGAAAACCGTCACGTCCTTGCCATTTCCTGACACGATGACAGAAATTTCAAGATCGAAATTGACGAATTCTTCCAAAACGCAGGCTGCTGAGTCAGCTAGAGCGTAGGCTTCTACCAAGTCTGCTTCTGAGCGAATAACCTTTTGCCCATGCCCGTCGTAGCCACCTGTCGCAGTCTTGAGAACATAGTTTTTCGACAGGTCAATATTTGCCAAGTCTTGGCTAGAATTCACAACCTTGTAGGGTGCCACGGTGACTTGAGCCTTGTTTGCGAGAAAGTCCTTTTCAAAGATCCGATTTTGAGAAATGCGGAGCAGGTCCGTCCCTTGAGGGAGCTGACCATCCTTGACAACAGCATCCAAACCGGCTGCATCGACATTTTCAAACTCATAGGTCAGGACATCGCAACGCTCAGCCAACTGACGCAGGGCATCCACATCGTTATAAGGCGCCACGATGATTTCTGCAACACGAGAAGCTGGACAATCCGCCGCAGGATCCAGCGCGATAACCTTGTGCCCCATGTAGATAGCAGAAATAGCCATCATCTGACCCAGCTGACCGCCACCGATAATTCCAATTGTTTTAGATGAGCTCATTGGTAGACTCCTCTGCAATTTTTCCTTGTTCTTCTGCAAAATCTGCCAAAGCTGTCGCGATAGCCTGATCCTCTACCGAAAGGAGACGGAGGGCAAAGAGGGCTGCGTTAGTCGCTCCAGCTTCCCCGATAGCCATAGTCGCAACAGGCACACCACCTGGCATCTGAACGATAGAGTAGAGAGAGTCCACGCCACTAAGGGCACGTGATTTAACTGGTACACCAATGACAGGAAGTGTTGTTTTAGCAGCAACCATACCTGGTAAATGGGCGGCACCACCAGCACCTGCGATGATGACCTTTATGCCACGGCTGCGGGCTTCTTCGGCATGCTGAAACATGAGGTCTGGTGTGCGATGAGCAGAGACGACTTTCTTTTCGTAGGCTACACCGAAGCGGTCTAAGACTTCAGCTGTTTTTTGCATGGTTGCCCAGTCGGATTTGGAGCCCATGATGATGGAAATAATTGGTTTAGTCATAATTTTTCTTTCCTTTTTTTGATAATCGCCTAATGTAGTGCGGACGTAAGCGACCGCCTGTGGCGTTCCATTACTAAAACTGGAGCCTAGGTCTCCAGTTTTCCGCTCCTAGTAGCTTTGCTACTAGGAGTTCCACTACTGCGACGATTATCCTATAGTGGCTCGCTTTCGCTCGCCATGATAACTATAGTATCTGTTAATCTTTTATAGCCTTGCTGCCGATATCTGTTCGGTAAAAGAGGCCTGTGGTGTCTTGTTTTTTTAGTTGGTTATAGATTTTTTCCTGCGCAGCTGAGACGGTATCTGCTGTGGTGACCAGCATATAAACACGTCCGCCATTTGACAACAGTGCTCTGCTATTTTCCGCAAACTTAGCCCCTGCATAGTAGGTGATGATGTCGCCATCGGTTTTGGCTGGCAGCTCAACGCCCTTTTTATAATCTAGCGGGTAGCCATTTGACGCGACAACCACACCCAGAGTCACACCCTTGTCCGTCCAAGTGATGTTCGGCTCCTTGCTATCAAGGATATCAGTGATATTTTGTGCAAAATCAGAGGTCAGGCGGGGCAGGATAATCTGAGTTTCAGGATCTCCAAATCGAGCGTTGAACTCGATGACCTTAGGCCCGTCCGCTGTCAAAATCAGCCCAGCGTAGAGCACACCCAGATAAGGGCGACCTTCCTGGATCATGCCCTCAAGGACTGGCTTGACAATAGTGTCAACCGCTGTGTCAACCACACTCTGTGGTAAGTGAGGTACTGGCGCATAAGCTCCCATACCGCCTGTATTGGGTCCCTTGTCACCATCGTAGGCACGCTTGTGATCCTGAGCGGTCGGCATAATGTAGAACTTGTCACCATTGACAAAGGCAAAGAGGGAGAACTCCTCACCGTCTAGGAATTCTTCGATAACCACACGCGCACCACTGTCGCCAAATTTATTATCCAAAAGCATCTCGTGGGCTGCTTCGACCGCTTGATCGACTGTCTCCGCTACGACGACGCCTTTCCCAAGCGCCAAGCCGTCCGCCTTGACGACGATAGGAGCGCCTTTCTCCTCGATATAGGCTTTAGCCTCCTCAAAGTCGGAAAATGTCCCATAGGCTGCTGTGGGAACGCCATATTTGACCATGATTTCCTTGGCAAAATCCTTGGACCACTCTAGCTCTGCTGCCAATCTTGTCGGACCAAAGGCTTTCAGCCCAGCTTGGTTAAAATCATCCACGATTCCAGCAGCAAGGGCATCATCTGGGCCAATGAAGGTCCAAGCAATATCGTTGGCCTTTGCAAATTCAATCAACTTAGAATGTTCGGAAATTCCAATATTCACCAAGTCTAGCCCATCCAAGGTCATACCGTCATTTCCAGGTGCGACAAAGACTTGCTCCACATCCTGAGACTCCAACAACTTCTTGGCAATCGCATGCTCACGACCGCCCGAACCAACAACTAAAAGCTTCATAGCTAAGATACCTCAACGTCCATCATCACAGGTGCTTTCGCACCAAGCTAACACATCACGTAAAAATCACCATATTTTTTACGAATTATTTATCTAAATTATATCACAATCGTTCGCTTTATTCCATGATAAGCAGGAAAAGAAGAGAAATAATCTACTTTTGTTAGGAATATCCATCTCTGAAAAATAAAATCTACCTATATTATTTTTGATATTTTGACTATTTCATTACTTTTATTTTAAATATCAAAGATTTCATGAAACTAAAATAAATTAGAAATTCAATTATCATCATCTTTTAAAATTTTTCTTTTTTTATATTTTTTCCCGAATAATCTAAATGGAATCATCCAAATTACTTATTCAAAGGAGATTTATGAAAAAATATCAGAAGCTGTTTTTATTATCCGGAGCAGTCCTTGGGCTGTTTACCAGTCATTCCACAGCTCAAGCTGTTGCATCGACTGAAGCTGGAAACAAAGTCCTAGGCCCCACTGATCGTGCCAGCAATGTGACCGTTAATGTCACCGGAGATACAGCACAGATTCATTATGCCCGCTCCAAGGCTCAGGTTCCCTATACCATTTCTCACGCAGTCTGGTCCGACGAAAATGGGCAGGATGATTTGAAATGGTACACCACACCTCAAACATCCAGCACATCCGTTGACCTTCGGCAGCACGCTGGCTATGGCACCTTCCACGTTCATACTTACATTAATATTAACGGTAAAATGATAGGCTTGAATGGTACGACCTTCACTGTTAATAAACCTGCGGTTAAGGTCTCTACTAATATTGTCGGACAAACTAGTCAAATTCACTTTAAGCGTAACAAAGACCAGATAAACTCTCGCATTTTACATGCGGTCTGGTCTGATGAAAACGGACAAGATGACTTAAAATGGTATAATGCCGGACAAGATATCACCGAATTTACACTTTCTAATCACAAAGGTTATGGAAAATATTTCGTAGATACTTATGAAAATAAAAATGGCAAAATGATTTACCAATCAGGCACCACTTTCCATCTAGAAAAGCCTAATCCGACCATTCAGACAAGTTTCCCTGAACCTGGCATTATGGAAATCCTTATCAAAAATCTTCCTGAATCCATGTATAAGGTCAATGTCCCAACTTGGTCTGAAAATAAGGGGCAAGATGATTTACAATGGTATCAAGCAAGGAAAAATCCTGATGGCAGTTATAGCGTCAGAGTCGAGCTGAAGAAACACAATTACGATACAGGAACCTACCATATCCATCTCTATGGAGAAAGCTATGTCAAGCCTGAGTTAACAGGATTAGCAGGAACAAGTGTTACACTGGATGCTGGCAAGATGCCTTCTCAAAAAGACCAAAAACCGCTTTTCTCTGTTGAAAATATCAATCAGGAAGAGGGAACCTACACTGTAAAAGTCACCGAAACTGCGGCATCTAAGCCAATTCAATCCGTCCGCGTCCCTATTTGGAGTACCCAGAATCAAAGCAATATCAAGTGGTATGAGGCAAGTAACAATGGAGATGGGACTTTTACTGCACAATTCAATATCCGCAACCACCAAGCCTTATCTGGAAGCTACACCAATCATATCTACGTTAAGTACAAAGATGGTAGCGAGCATAGCTATGCGACAGACAGCGTCACCCTCTCTGCTGAAAATATCAAAGCCAAGGTTTCTGTCAATAAAATTTCTACCTACAATTACGAAGTAACCGTTTCCGATGCTTTCGGACCAGGAACCATTTCTCTACCAACTTGGTCAGAGGTCAACGGCCAAGATGACATCAAATGGTACACTGCTAACAAAGTGGGCAATGGCTTGTATAAATTTACCATCAATACGCAACAGCACGCTGGAAATGGACTCTTCCATACCCATGTTTACCGCAATCTCAATGGTCAGATGACTGGACTTACAGGCACCAGCTATCAGGTTGATAAACCAACCACGCCTGAGCCAACCCTCTACACACCTGATTATGTAGGAGCATCCTCTTATCCTCATGGTCAATGTACTTGGGGAGCAAAAGTACTGGCTCCTTGGGCTGGTCCTTACTGGGGCAACGGTGGTCAATGGGCAGCTAGCGCACGCGCAGCTGGTTTCCGAACAGGAAGCACACCACAAGTCGGAGCCATCATCTGCTGGACCGATGGTGGTTATGGGCATGTCGGTGTTGTCACACATGTCGAATCCAACACCCGCATCCAAATCAAAGAATCCAACTATGCAGGCAAACAGTACATTGGCAACTTCCGTGGCTGGTTCAATCCTTACGCCGCTGGTCAAGGAGCTGTTAGCTATATCTATCCAAAATAAATCTACTAAAAAAACCTTGGTTTTATCAACCAAGGTTTTTCATCTGTTCAAATCGAAGTCGATTTCTTACTTCGCTAGTTTCTTTTCCAAATAGGCGACAATATCTGCGACATTTTCAAAGCGATCAACATCCTCATCTGAAATTTCAATCGCAAACTCATCCTCTAAAGTCAGGATGAATTCCATTAAGTCAACAGAATCAGCGCCTAAATCATCTTTTAAGCCCAAAGTTGGCTGGACAACAAAGTCCTTTCCTTGACGTTCTTGGATAATTTCTGTTACTTTTTGAAAAATTTGTTCTTGATTCATTCTGTATCCACCTCTTTTGAAAATTCCACCACAGATTTTCCGACAACATCTGTCTCCAGCATGGTTCGGATCTGACGAATGGTGCTATAAACAGCCTTGGCATCGCTTGAACCGTGTGTCTTGACCACTGGCGCCTTTAGTCCAAAGAGAACGGCCCCACCGGCACTGGAATAGTCCAGACTCTTGCGCATTTCCTGTAGGCTATCTTTGAGCAATAAAGCTCCTAGCTTAGCCTTGAGACCACCGCCTAGCACAGCCTTTTTGAGCTGGCCTAGGATGCTAATGGCCGTTCCTTCGATAGACTTGAGCACTGCATTACCCGTAAAGCCATCTGCTACGACAACATCTGCCACTCCATCCATAAGGTCACGCGCCTCTACATTGCCGATGAAGTTCAGCTTGTCATCTGCCGACAACAGTGCATAAGTTTCCTTACGCAGAGGGTCTCCCTTGCTGGCTTCAGTGCCATTATTGAGCAAACCAACCCGTGGCCGCTTAATGCCACGAACATTTTCCGCATAAAAAGAACCTAGGATAGCATATTGATGCAGATGGTGAGGGGTATTTTCAGCATTTGCCCCCAGATCCAACATATCAAAGCCTCGGCCATCTCCAGTCGGTAAAGTGGATAAAAGTCCTGGTCGGTCAATATTTTTGATCCGCCCGACGATAAAGAAACCCGCCGCCAGAAGCGCCCCTGTGTTACCAGCAGACAGGACCGCATCTGCTTCCCCGTCTTTGACTGCCTTGGCTGCCAAAACCATGCTAGCCTGCTTCTTCTTGCGAATAGCCCTGGTCGGCTCATCATCCGAATTAATCTTTTCTTCCGTATGAACAATGCTGACGCGCTCTGTCGCTGTCAATAGAGGTTTAATCTTGGCCTCATCCCCATAGAGCACAAGCTCAATATCCGAGAAGTCTCTCAGAGCCTGATTGGCACCTTCGACTAAAGCCTGAGGGGCATTGTCTCCGCCCATGGCATCAATAGCTATTTTTTTCATGCTGTTCTTCCTCATGTTTGTCTTGTAAAATACTGCCCCAGTCGCCCAGAGAGTCGATAAATTTCTTTGATTTGAGATGAATACCTACGTATTCATCATAAAGTTGATCTATAAAGTCCCTGATCTGTCGCTTGATTTCCGGCTTGAGCGAAATCGTCTCCAGCTCACTAAACTGAACCGCCTGAAACTGATTGAGCAAAAAAGGAATATTGGGATTAAGATGACTGCGATGAGCATCCTTGTGATAATGCTCTGGACAGAGTACCCCGACATATTGAAAGGAAAAATCAAAAGGCAGACCTGTCCGATGGCAAAAAACACAGTCATGGAAATTCAGAGAAACGCCAAAGCGAGATAAAATCTGAATTTCAAAAATATTTGTCAAAACCTCATAATCCAGCCCTTGATTCATCAAATCCAGTGTCTTTTGCAAAAAAGCAAAGAGGGCCGGATCTGGCTGATGGTCCTGAATACTAGCATCTGCTAGAGCCGCCACATAGCTGGCATAAGCCATGACAAAGAGATCGCCCTTGATTTGCCCGTAACTTTCCACAGCTTGGTAATCTTCGATATAGCTGAGCCCATCGTCATTGATTTTCATTAAGAGTTCTGCCGCCGTCAGAGGCTGGATGACTGGTGCCAGCTTAGATTTTCCAGCATGTTTCACGAAAAACATTCGCTTGCCAGCCTGTTCCGTAAAGATCTTGACCAGCTTATCATCTTCCCGGAAATTCCGATTATAGAGAATCAAACTCTTGCTCGTTAACGGTCTAAGCATGGCCTTCCATGTACTCCTTGAGACGTTTCAGAGCTTCCTTGATGGTTTCCATGCTAGCTGCATAAGACAGGCGGATATAGCCTTCTCCATACTGGCCAAAGGCCGCTCCTGGGATAAAGGCCACAGCCTTCTTCTCAGCAAAATCCCGTAAAAAGGTAAAAGAATCTTGATTGTAGCCTGCTGGAATCTTGGCAAAAATATAGAAAGCACCGTCTGGCTTGATAATCTGATAACCCAGCTCCGTCATCTGTTCGATAATGTAATCCCGCCGCTGGATGTATTCCTCCTTCATCGGTTGAGCATCATCCTTACCAGCCGTCAAAGCCTCAATAGCTGCATATTGAGCCATGGTATTAGCTGCTGTCACTAGATACTGATGGCTCTTGATCAATTGAGCCGTAAAAGCAGCCGGTGCAAAGATAAAGCCCAATCGCCAGCCCGTCATAGCATGAGACTTGGACAAGCCATTGATCACGATGGTCTGCTCAGGCAAATATTCCGCCAGAGAAACGTGCCCCTGCTCCGTATAAGTCAATTCAGAATAAACCTCATCACAAACGACAAAAACTTCATACTGGCTCAATACTGCTGCCAAAGCCTCAATCTGCTCTCGCGAATAAGTCACGCCAGTCGGATTGGACGGATAGTTGAGAATAACAGCCTTGAGCGCATCCCCCTGCTCCAAGATAGCCTGCTCTAGCATTTCAGGGGTCAAGACGAAGTTGTTTTCTGTCGTATCAATCTCGATAATCTCTGCCCCGACCAAATTGACAATCGGCTCATAACCTGGATAAGCTGGCGCTGGTAGTAAGACCTTGTCGCCCTCCTCCAGAATAGCCGTCAGAGTCGCAGATAGAGCCTCAGTTGCCCCAATAGTGACTAAGACTTCATCTTCTGGACGATAGTTCAGATTGTACTTTTCCTTGACAAAGTCAGCCGCAGCCTGCCGCAGCTCCAAAAGTCCGCTCATTCCTGTATAGTGGCTCTGATTGGCATCAATAGCTGCCTTGGCCGCCTCCTTGATATGATCCGGTGTCGGAAAGTCCGGCTCGCCCAAGGTCAGCCGCAGAACACCTGGAATCGTAGAAATAGACTGGTCAAACTGACGAATCAGAGACACTTCAATTTTATCTAAATTTTTATTAAACTTCTTAGTCAAATCCATAGCCGCCTCCGATAATCTAATAGAACTATTATACTATAAATGCAGTACTACAGCAAAATTTTATTACAAATAGGAATAAGAAAGAGATTTAGCAAGTTGCTAAATCTCTAATACTCCACAATCCTTATATATTATGTCTTTCAAAAAGGGGGGAAAGTGGACGTTTTTCATGGATTCGAACGATGGCTTCTGCCAAGAGATGAGCGATAGAAATCTGCTCAATCTTATCGATTAATCTGTCCTCTGAAAGATAGATGGTATCTAAAACCACAAGTTTTTTGATAGCTGATTTCTGGATATTTTCCATAGCTGGCCCTGACAAGACTGGGTGAGTACAGCTCGCATAGACTTCCACAGCGCCTGACTCTGCCAAAGCATCTGCCGCATGACAAATGGTCCCCGCTGTATCAATCATATCATCTATCAGAATACAGGTCTTACCTTCCACCTTACCAATGATATTCATGACTTCACTGGTATTCATTTTGTCAACGCTGCGACGTTTGTCGATAATCGCAATCGAAGTCTTGAGAAATTCGGCCAACTTACGAGCGCGGCTGACACCACCGTGGTCTGGGCTAACAACCACATAGTCACTACCAACCATGCCCCGACGCTCAAAATAATCAGCAATCAAAGGCGCTCCCATCAAATGATCAACAGGAATATCAAAGAAACCTTGAATCTGAGCAGCATGCAAATCAATGGTCAATAGGCGATCTACCCCAGCAATCTCCATTAGATTAGCCACTAATTTAGATGTAATTGGCTCACGAGCACGAGCTTTTCGGTCCTGTCTAGCATAGCCATAGTAAGGCATCACCACATTGATAGACTCCGCACTAGCCCGCTTCAAGGCATCCACCATGATCAAAATTTCCATTAGATTGTCATTGACAGGTGAGCTAGTCGACTGCAAGATAAAAACGTGCTTACCACGGATCGATTCTTCGATGTTTACTTGAATTTCCCCGTCAGAAAATTGACGAACCGTTGATTTACCAAGCGGTATACCAATCTCTTTTGCAACACGTTTCGCTAATTCTTGATTAGAAGAAAGAGCAAAGAGCTTTAATTCAGAAAAAGACATGATTCCCTCCAGATTCTAAATCGTCTTTTATTGTAACCAATTGCATTTGTCCTATCTACCATTGTAACGCTTTTCCAGCAATTTTTCAATAAAAAATAAAAGGGAGAACGAAAAGTCGTTCTCCTTCATATTTCATTAGTTTGGATAGATGTATGTTACGTATCCTTGTGCATTTGTTGGGTCAAACCATCCACGGTGATTACCGAGTGATTGGTTACCAGCATAGTTTGCTTCTGATACTTGAATGTTGTTAGCAGATTGAACTGCTGTTACAACTGCAACGTGTCCGTAGCCACCGTCGTTCCAACATGCGATTGCTCCAACTTGTGGTTGTGATCCTGTACGGAAGCCTGCTGCTGCTGCACTAGCTGCCCATTGACCACCATTACCCCAGTAGTCGCCAGCCCATGGTGCCAAAGTCTTAGCACCCCAAGTACATTGACCTACAGGATAAGTTGATGCTGAAAGGCTATATGATGGAGTTGCGACAACTCCTGATGTAGCAACTGCTGCTTCTGCTGCAGGAGTTCCACCTGTATTATTTACAGCTTGAACTTGTGCTGCGAAGCTTGTATTTCCTGAAGCAAGGATCGCTTGTTGTTGCGCTTGTTGCTGGTTCTTATATGCTGCTTCTGCCGCTGCTGCCTCAGCTGCCGCTTTTTCAGCTGCTGCTTTTTGCTCTAAGAGACTATTTTTCTCATTTTCAGCAGTTGCTTTTTCAGCTGCAAGGTTCAGTTGAGCAACCTTGAGTTCAGCCTGCTTAGTTGTCAACGTTTGAGCATCGTCTGCAAGTTTTTGTTGGTTTGCAATGACTGTATTGATAGCTTCATTGTTAGCAACTTGTTTTTCAGCAATCTTTTCTTTATCTTCTTTTTGTTGTTCCAGCATTTTGTTGTTAGCCGAAACGATTTCGCTCATCGCTGCTACACGAGAGATAGCTTCAGTGATTGAAGCAGAGTTAATGATTGTGTTGATATAGCTTGTTGCTGTACCATTTGTTTGAGCACTACGCGCTTGGTTTGCAAGAGACTCATTACGAGCAACAATATTCTTTGACAACTCTTCAATTTCAGCAGTAAGTTTCGCAGATTCAGCATTCAATTTTTCATTTTCTGCTTGAAGCACTTCTTGTTGCTTTTGAATAGCTGAAACTTGTTTTTGAATTTCATCAACTTGTGCTTGTGCCGCTTTTTGTTGATTGGTTAAACTATCAATTTTACTATTTTGAGCTGCAATTTTATCATCTGTACTATCAGCCTTAACATTTACTAGCGCAGCACCTTGAGAAAGGATCACAGCACTCAATAAAACTGATGTAAGTAGCTTTTTCTTCATAAAAATATTAACACTCCTTCTTACTAAGACATTATATAGTATATCAAAAAAATTCTGGCTATATATTACGCATTCGTTACATTTCTATTTCTAAATCATCATAAATAGACTTTTTCAAACAAAGGCCGTAACAATAGGAAAAGAAAGGCATTAAATACTAAAGTCGGCACCAAAGCATAGATAATAAAATCAGGGAATGTAAAGCTCGCTAGGTTCAAGAATGATGCAGAAACAAAGCTGATCATTTCAAAAAAGAAAACAATCGTAATAATGGCTAAAACGCGTGTCCAACGATTTAGCAA
Organism: Streptococcus sp. 27098_8_73; assembly: GCF_041432495.1. Lineage (NCBI taxonomy): Bacteria > Bacillati > Bacillota > Bacilli > Lactobacillales > Streptococcaceae > Streptococcus > Streptococcus sp. 27098_8_73. The sequence continues at coordinate 1,372 of NZ_JAPVZT010000013.1, read as the reverse complement.
AAATACAGACAGAAAATGATAGATGACAACTGTCAGTAGAGGCAAGATGAAGGTGAAAAGCCCAATCACATGTAGATAATAAACATCGTAAAAAAGACCTAGAGTGAAGAAGAGGAAAAAAATATATTCCTTTGAAAAGTTTAAAAATAAGAAAACCGTAAAGAACAATAAAATATGACTTGCCGGATGCCACTTCTCAGCAAAAAGATCTACAAGACTTCTTGATAATTGACCATCAATGAAGAAGATCAGAAATAAAAACAAAGTTGTAAAAAAAGTTCCTCTTAGAATTTTCATACTAATTTCTCACCAACAGAACCGCTTGAATATCAGACAAATCTGCAGCAGGCTTCACCAAAACTTCCTTGTTTAATTGGTCCTTACCAGCTGATATTGATAAAACTTGACCAACCAAGACATTCTCAGCATTATAAGAGCCTAGACCACTTGTCGTTACAGTTGCCCCTTCTTCAATGCCATCCACCGTATTTAGCTGGCTGACGATAAAAGCTGACTTCTCAGTGTCAAAACCAACAATGATGCCATAGGCAAAACCAGTTTTTGTCTGAATTTTAATTGCAATAGAACTATCATTCTTTTCATTTGTAAGTAGACTAACGACACTGGAAGAGTCGGAAACACTGCTAACTGCTCCAATCAAACCACCGTTAGAAATAGCCAGCATAGAGGTTGTCACATCGCTAGACTGCCCCTTATCAAGAGTTAATTCATTCTTCCAAGTAGATGGAGAGCGAGAAATCACTTCTGCAGCAATCTTGACAGCACTTTGATCATTATTTCGTAACTCTAAGAGAGAACGCAACTGTTCATTCTCCAATTTTAAGGAATCAGAAATATTTGCCTTCTCTTCAAGATTGTAAATTGTTCCTTTTAGTGTCTCATTTTCTTGATAGGTCTCTATTAACTGAACAACCTTTTTCTTTTCCTTAGCAAAATAGTTAAAAGGAATAGCAACTACCCGATCAATACTGGACAAAAAATCACCAGTCACAGAAACAATCCATGGTGAAAGAGGGGAAAGCATCAAGCTTATCATAACAATTCCCAATAGCAAAATAGAAATCAAAAATTTAGACATCTTTAATTTATTCATTCCAATCTCCGCAACCAATAAATCCCTACACTTATATAAATCCAGAACAGACTATAACAAGTCAACAAACCGAGTTCATATAAACAATAAAAAACAATTCTACAAAATAAAAACGTTATAAAACAAGAAAAGGAGATAGCAAATGCTAAACTCCCTTATTTACGGAGAATGGGGGATTCGAACCCCCGCGCCAGTTACCCGACCTAACGATTTAGCAAACCGTCCTCTTCAGCCTCTTGAGTAATTCTCCAATATACT